>CAINDT010000268.1 GCA_903847495.1 uncultured Actinomycetes bacterium | reverse complement strand
GACCGACAGCGTTGCTCATGCTCCAAAAGGGTCTGACCCCTTTGGAGCATCCACACCCGATCATCGCCACGCAGCGCAGTCGCCCTCGAGGTCTCTCACGGGCTCGTGGGCAGTACGGCCAGCTGCCCGACTGCCGACGGGTCAGATCGCGAACGAGAGCGTGCCGCTCTCGTGGTCGAGCAGCCTGCGCTTCGTCTCGATGCCGCCGCCGCCCGAGTAGCCCGTCAGCTCGCCGCTCGCACCGATTACGCGGTGGCACGGAATGATGATCGGAATCGGGTTGCGCCCGTTGGCTGCCCCGACCGCGCGTGTCGCAGTCAGCTGCCCGATTGCCCGAGCGATGTCGCCGTAGGTTGCCGTGGTCCCGAACGGCACGTCGCCGAGTGCCTTCCACACCGTCATTTGGAATTCGGTGCCCTGCGGCGCGAGCGGTACGTCGAAGGCCATCCGCTCGCCGGCGAAGTACTCCGCCAGCTGCTGTGCAGCGACGTCGACGATCGGTCCGCCCTCCGTCGCCTCGGCCAGCACGCTGCCGTCGTCGCCGGCCAGGATCACCTGTGTAAGTCCCGCATCGTCGGCCACGGCGGTGATGTCGCCGAGCGGCGTCGAGACGGTGCGGTACGTGAGCGCCATGCGCCCAGCCTAGTCCTCGCGGTACGCCGATCAGGTTCGGAATGGGGTCAGACCCCAAACCGAACTTGATCAGCGGCCGGGCATGAAGCGCTTCACGAGCCGGACGCGCTTGGCCGGCTGGCCGCTCTGCTCCTCGGCCTCGTCGGCCGACAGCAGGATCGCGGAGATTGACTTCGCGGCAATCGCACGCAGCGGCTCCGGCTCCCACTTACGGCAGGTGTGGCCCACCCACGGCAGCGTCAGGAGGTCCGACTCGCGCTCGAGGATCAGGTCGGCGAGCGTGCGGCCGGCGATACTCGTGCCCGTCAGGCCGTGGCCGGCGAAGCCGCCCGCCATTGCCATGCCCGTGGCGCGGTCGAAGTCGACCTGCATGCTCCAGTCGCGCGGCGCGGCGAACGATCCGCCCCAGCGGTGCTCAATCGCCGCGTCCTTCGCGGCAGGGAAGTGGCGGCGCAGCGCCTCGTCGATGCGGGCGAAGATCGCCTCGTTGTGATCGTTCGCGTCCTCGATGCGATCGCCGAAGTAGTACGACGTGCCGCGGCCGCCGAGGGCGATGCGGTTGTCCATCGTGCGCTGCGCGTAGAAGAAGTGGTACCGCTGGTCGGCGATCGGCTCGCAGTTGTCCCAGCCGAGCTCGTCCCAGACGTGGTCGGGCAGCACCTCGGTCTGGAGCATGTGGGAGTAGACGCGCATGTAGCGGCGCTTACCGCCGGGCAGGTCGCGGGTGAACGCCTCGGTGGCGCGCACGATCACGTCGGCCTGCACGGTGCCCTGCTGGCAGACGAGACGGCCGCGCTCGATCGCGGTCACCGGCGTCTGCTCGTAGATCGTGACGCCGAGGTGCTCGCAGGCCCGGGCCAATCCGCGCGTGAGGCGCGCTGGGTCGATGCGCGCGCAGTGCGGCGTGTACGTGGCCGAGACCGCGCCGTGGAAGCGCACGCGCTGCTGCAGCTCGTCGAGCGAGATCTCCCAGACGTCAGCCTCGGTGAAGCCGCGTTCGCGACGACCCGCCACACCGGCCTCGACACGCGCGGCTTGGGTGGGGGAGGTGGCGATGCGCAGCGCGCCGCCCTTGTGCCAGCCGCAATCAATCCCCTCAGCAGCCACGACGTCGCCGACCCAGTCGATGCCGTCGATGAAGGCGCGCTCAGCGCGACGCACGTTGTCCATGCCGCCGTACTGCTTGAAGACGCGCATCTCGCCGGCCATGCCGGCCGACTGGAAGCCGCCGTTGCGTCCCGACGCGCCGTAGCCGACGATGTCGCGCTCGCAGATGACGATGCGCAGGCGCGGATCGCCCTTGGCCAGGCAGTAGGCGGTCCAGAGCCCGGTCAGCCCGCCGCCGGCGATGGCGACATCGAACTGCGCATCGCCCGGAAGCGGGGAGCGTGGGTCGAGTGCCTCGGGCACGCCGTCGAGCCAGCCCGATACCTGCCGGTAGCGCTGGTCGATTGCCGAGCGAGTGGGGGACTCGGTCGCGATGGCCATGTCCCAAGTATCGCAAGCCCGACCCGTCACAATGGCCGTATCGACGCGCTCTCCCTCCTCCGTGCCCGCGATGTGATCGCCCCGAGCCAGGACGTCGAGCTGACGTCGCTGCAGGGCGGCTACTGGAACGACGTCGTGCGCGTGCAGGGCGACGACTTCGACTGGGTGGCGAAGATCTTCGCGGCGCAGACCGGGTGGCGTCTCTTTCCGATCCTGCCGGACGAGGAGGCGCGAGCGTTGCTGCTCTTGAAGGGCCACGGCATCGCGCCCGAGTTTGTGGAGTACCACCCGCGCGTCGGCGAGCTGCCGGCGATCCTCATCTACGAGTGGGTTGAGGGAGGGGAGTGGACGACGGGCACGGCGCAGGTCGCCGACCTGTTCCGCCGCCAGCACACGATCCCCGCCGAGGGCTTCCGCGAGGTGCCCACCGGCACGCTCGGCATCGTCGAGCAGGGCGAGCGCCTGCTCGAGCAGGCCGACTCGCACGACGCGGCCCGCCTGCGTCGTGAGCGCCCGGCCGCACGCGTGCAGCCGTCGCCACGCCGCTGCCTGCTCCATACCGACGCGGGCACCGGCAACTTCATCGTCGGTCCGCAGGGCATCCGTCTAATCGACTGGCAGTGCCCGGCGCTTGGTGACGCCGCCGAGGACCTGTTCACGTTCCTGTCACCGGCCTTTCAGGTGCTCTACAGCCACGAGCCGCTGACGGCCGCCGAGCGCACCGAGTTCCTCGAGGCGTACGACGATCCGCAGGTGCTCGCGCGCCTGACCGCGCTCGAGCCGGCGCTGACGTACCGCTTCGGCGCGTACTGCGCGATGCGGCGGCTCGAGCTCGAAGATTCCGACCCGACTGGTTCCGCGCGCTACGCTCGGGCCCTGGCTCTCTCCATCGCCGACCTCGAGGCATACCGATGACGCTCCCCCCGATCGATCTCTTCATCCACACGTACTCGTTCCGGTTCCGGCTGATGCACGATCCGAGTTTCTCGATCGTGGACCTGCTTGATCGTGCCGTGGCCGACGGGAACTCCGGCATTGGCCTCAACGTCAATGGCCCGCACTATCGCTTCCTCGGTGGTGATAGCCCGGCACACGTCAAGATGGTGGCCGAGGCGCTGCGCGATCGCGGACTTGAGGTCGACGTCGAGACGAGCTCCACGGATCCGAAGCACCTGACGACGCTGCTGGATCTGGCCGTCGCGCTGGGGGCCAAGTATCTGCGCACCTACACGCGACACGAGGGTCCGCGTGCCCAGGTGCTCGACGCGACGATCCGCGATCTCGTCGAGGCGGCACCGATCGCGGAAGACCGCGGCGTGCCGATCCTGCTCGAGAACCACGAGGAGTTCACCGGCGTTGAGGTAGCCCGCATCCTCGAGGCGGTTGATCATCCGTACGCGCTCGCGCTGTACGACTACGGCAACTCGATGATGCTGCGCGAGGATCCCATCGAGGCGCTTGAGGCAATGCTGCCCTGGACGCGCAAGGCGCACATGAAGGACCACGTCGTCATGCACGGCATGGTCTGTGGTGTGCCAACCGGTGAGGGCGTGTTGCCGATCGCCGATATCACGCGCCGGCTACTCGAGGCGGGCATCACCCGCATTGGCTTCGAGAACGTCTGGGGCTACACCTGCCCGTTCCATCCCCGTGAGGATGGCCTGCCGGAGGAGTCGGGTGGCTCGATCTTCGCGCCGCACGACGACCCGCAGGATCCGGCGTTCTTCCTGCCCGACGTGATGGCCGAGGTCGTGCGCGACCCGGCCCGCGTGATCGAGCTGGAGGAGGTCTCCTACCAGCGAGCGAGCGGCCACGTGCAGCGGATCCTGCGCGAGGCCGGCTTCACGACGCGGTAGGCGGGCGAGGCATCAAGCGCGGGCAGTGCGCCACGCTGCGATGTCGCTGATGGAGTCGGGCCCGATGCCGCAGCAGCCGCCGATCGCGGTGGCGCCCACAGCCTGCCAGCGGTCGAGCAGCTCGCCGGAGAAGCCGTCGACGCCAGCGCCGTGCCACTCGTACGTGTCGCCGTTCCAGACCCGGCCCCAGTTCGGATAGGCAACCAGAGGCAGGTCGGTCGCGGCGCGCGCGTCGCCCAGCAGCGATTCGACGTGCTGCGGCGCGGTGCAGTTGAGACCGACTGCGGTCGCACGGCCGGTGCGTGTCACGGCACGCACGGCGTCGCCGATCGGCGTGCCGTCGCTGAGGTGATGATCGTCCTTGCAGCAGAAGGTCACCCACGACTCGGTGTCGGGGAACTCGGCGAGCAGCTCGCCGAGGATCTCGGCCTCGTGGCCGTTGGAGATCGTCTCGATCGCGAGGAGATCCGCGCCGGCGTCGACCATCGCCTGGATGCGCCGTCGCTGCTCTGTCGCGATCGCGTCGTCGGTCGCTGTGGCGTAGTTGCCGGTGTACTCCGTGCCGTTGGCCCAGACCACGCCGTAGAGCCCGACGGAGCCCGCCACGAACGTGGGGCGATCGGTGGGCTGCGCCTGCCGGGCGAGCTCGACGCTCAGCTTGAGGTAGCCGGTCGTCTCCTCATCGGTGAAGCCCGCGGCGCGGAAGCCCTCGTAGCTCGCGTGGTAGCTCGAGGTGATCGCGACGTCGGCGCCGGCGTCGAAGTACGCGCGGTGCGCGGCGACGATCGCGTCGGGGTCGTCGCGCAGCAGGCGCGCGGACCACAGACTGTCGCGCAGGTCGAAGCCCCGCGACTCGAGTTCGGTGGCGAAGCCGCCGTCGAGGACGACGGTGCCGGCGGAGAGGGCATCGGAGAAGCTGGTCATGTCGAAAACCCTAGTCGCCCCGGGGCGGGAGGGACATGACGGCTGGCCGTACGAACTGTGCGACGGCCCAGTCAAGGTCGTCGTCGGCGCCCTGCGAGCCGAGCATGCGACGGAGCATCGTGCCATCGAGCAGCGTGACGAGCTTGGCGGCGACCTGCGCGGGCGTGCCGTCGGGAGCGAAGGAGCCGTCGGCGATGCCGTCGCTGAGCACGGTGCGGAAGGCGTCCTGCCAGCCCTGGTCGCCCGCGCGATTGCGCAGCGAGAGCTCGGGCTCGCGCAGGGCGGCGAGCCAGAACTCGAACCAGAACTCCCACGAGCCGTCGGCCGCGTCGATGTCGGCGCAGCCCCAGCGGATCAGGCCGGTCAGCCGCTCGCTCGGCGTGCCGGGGCCGTGCGCGATCTCGCGCGCGCGGCGCAGATTCACCTCGGTGCCCGCCTCGAACGCCGCTTGCAGGAGGCCGGTGCGCGTACCGAAGTAGTGCTGCACGAGCCCGAGGGAGACTCCCGCATCGACGGCCACGTCGGCGAGGCGCATGCCGGCGTAGCCGCGCTCGGCGATCTGCCGCATGGCGGCCGCGAGGATGCGCGTGCGGGTGGTGGTGCCGGAGGCGTCGGTGCCACGGGGACGGGCCATCGGGGATCCTTGACGGTCGAATTCCAATAAATCATACTTGGAACATCAGACGGGCATGCACCCCGCGACGTGAGGAGCAGGACATGGAGCGCACACTCGACCATCTCGAGATCGATGCGGACGCGATCGACCAGGCACTGGCTGCCGGCATGACGTTCCCCGCGGCGTGGTACACCGATCCGGAGATCCACCGCATCGAGGTGGAGGACGTGTTCCGTCAGACCTGGCAGATCGTCTGCTTCGAGCAGCGGGTGATGAACCCGGGCGACCACGCTGTCGGCGAGATCGGCGATGTCCCGGTCGTGATCGTCCGTGGCGAGGACGGCGAACTGCGCGGCTTCATCAACGTCTGCCGTCACCGCGCCTTCCCCGTCGCCGAATGCGACGGCAACCGCAAGACGCTCCAGTGCCGCTACCACGCGTGGACGTACGACCTCGACGGCACGCTGCGCGCTGCACCGCGCGCCGAGCATGAGCCGGACTTCGATCGCAGCGAGTTCGGGCTGCTGCCGATCTCGATCGAGGTGCTCGGCGGGTACGTCTGGGGTCACACGAACCCGAACGCGCCGTCGCTCGCGGAGGAGCATCCTGCCCTGCCCGGCCTGATCGCAGACTGGCGCATCGACGTGAACCAGTACTCCGTCCCGCGCCCGCGCGAGAAGTACGAGGTCCCGGCGAACTGGAAGATCTTCGTCGAGAACAACAGCGAGTGCTACCACTGCCCGACGGTGCACGAGGGCTTCGGCGACGCCTTCGACGTGACGTACGAGCAGTACACGTACGTCAACGAGGAGCGCCTCAGCGGCCAGACGACGGCGTCGAATCAGAAGGAGAACGTCTTCGCCGAGACGTCGGGCGACTACCGCTTCATCTACATCTGGCCGGGCACGTTCATCGAAGTTGACGAAATCCGCGCCTCGTGGATGAAGGTGCGGCCCGTCACGCCCGAGTCCTGCACGATCGACTGGGACGTGCTCGAGAACCCGACGATCGACCGCACGATCGCCGACGACTGGAACGAGATGTATCTCGCCACGATGCGCGAGGACTACGGCGTCGT
>CAINDT010000267.1 GCA_903847495.1 uncultured Actinomycetes bacterium | reverse complement strand
TGCTCGACCTTGCCGACGCCTACGTGGCGCGCAACGGCCTCGCGCTCCCCGCGGAGCCAGAGGCGCGCGTGCTCGGTCCGCTGCCCGCCAGCGTCACTGAGCCCCTGCTCGAACTCGACCTTGTTGGCGCGGGCATCACGTCGATCATCTGGGCGACCGGGTTTCGCACCGACTACAGCTGGCTCCGGGTCGACGCCTTCGACGAGCAGGGCAAGCCCGCACATCGTCGCGGCGTCTCGACCGAACCCGGCGTCTACTTCCTCGGCCTGCCGTGGCTATCCCGCCGCGGCTCGAGCTTCATCTGGGGCGTCTGGAGCGATGCCGGCTACGTCGCCGAACACATCGACGGTCAGCGCATGTATCTGAACTACCGCTCCTAGGCGGGTTCGCCCAGTGCATCGAGGAGCTCGCGATGCAGGAAGATACGGTCGCGGCTCACGGCGTGCTCCTCGAGTACGCCGATCCGCGCGAGCTCCTTGAGGTGGACGGAGGCGCGCTGGCGCTTGGCGATACCGGCATCGACGACGTCGCTGATGCGACAGTAGGGCTTGCTGAAGATGACGTCGAGCAGCGGCGGTGACGACGACGTTGGAGTTTCGCGCCGTACGCGCTCAGCGGTCGAGGCCATCAGTGACCTGATGGTCTCGATTCGCACCGTGGTCGAGATGGCCGTCAGACGAATGCCCTCCAGGAGATAGAGCACCCAGGCCTCCCAGGCCGCATCCGTGGTGACGGCACGCAGCAGGCGGTAGTAGTCGCGCCTCGTGGCGAGGATGTACCCGCTGAGATACAGGATCGGCGTATCCAGAAGATCGTCACGCAGCGCGAGGAGCAGGTTGAGAATTCGGCCGGTGCGGCCGTTCCCGTCATGGAAGGGGTGGATCGCCTCGAACTGGTAGTGAAGGAGTGCGATACGCACCAGGGGGTCAAGGTCGCTGGTGCCGTGAGCAAACCGCTCCCATGCCGCGAGCTTCTCGCGCAGCACGTCCTCGCCCGTCGGTGGCGTGTAGACCACCTCACCTGTGCGGTCGCCGCGAAGTGTTGTACCCGGCGTTGCGCGAATGCGTGTGTTGACGCCGGTCACGATTGAGCAGAGTTCGATCATGAGATTCGTTGAGATCGGCCGTTCCTCGATGGCGTCGACGCCGTGGCGTAACGCAGTCCGGTATCGCAGCGCCTCCTTGACGGCAGGGTCGTCCGTGCGGTCGAGCGCATCGGCACGGAACAGCGCGTCAGCGGTCGTGACGATGTTCTCGATCTGCGAGCTAGCCTGCGCTTCAAGCAGCGGGATCGCGTTGATCAGGATTGTCTGGTCGGGCAGAGACATCGCAGCGGCACGCATCCGTCCAAGTGCGCGGTGCGCAGCGATGCACTCCTTGAGTACGCGCGGGGTCTCGACGAGGACTGCCGGTGGCAGGTCAGGGAGCTCGTTGTATGGCTGCGCCATGTCGTGCATGACGACACGGTATCAGAGCCATGTCGTTTTTTTACTATAAAAACGACATGGTATGAGGCTACCCCAGCGACAGCGTGCTCGGCCCCTGGCGCTCGCGATCGCGCTCGTACTCGGCGATCTTGTCCTCGCGCAGCAGCGTGAGGGCGATGTCGTCCCAGCCGTTGATCAGGTTCTCACGGACCTTGTCGTCGATCTCGAAGGCCACTGCGCGGCCGTCGGGCATCGTGACCGTGCGGTCCTCGAGGCTGACGGTGATCTCGGCCGGCGCGGCGTCGAGCAGCTCGCGCACATCGGACTCGTCGAGCTGGACGGTGAGCAGGCCGATCTTGCCGCAGTTGGAGCGGAAGATGTCGGCGAAGCTCGGGGCGATGATGACCTTGTAGCCCCAGTCCTGCAGGCCCCACGGCGCATGCTCGCGCGACGAGCCCGAGCCGAAGTTCGGGCCCGCGACGAGGATCGGCGCGGCGCGGAACTCGGGGCGCTCGAGGATGAAGTCGGTCTCCTCCTGGCGCCAGTTGTGGAACAGGAACTCGCCGAAGCCCGTGCGCTCGATGCGCTTGAGGAACTCCTTGGGCATGATCTGATCGGTGTCGACGTTGGCCCGGTCGAGCGGCGCGGTCGTACCGGTAACGGTGGTGAACGGCTCCATGTGACTACTCCCACTCGCGGACGTCGGTGAGGTGGCCGGTCACCGCGGCGGCGGCGGCCATCTCGGGGCTCATCAGGTGTGTGCGGCCGCCGGTACCCTGGCGCCCTTCGAAATTGCGGTTCGAGGTCGAGGCGCAGCGCTCGCCCGGCTTGAGGATGTCCGGGTTCATGCCGAGGCACATCGAGCAGCCCGCGTTGGGGCGCCAGTCGAAGCCAGCGTCAAGGAAGATCTTGTCGAGCCCCTCCTGCTCGGCCTGCAGCTTGACCATCATCGAGCCGGGGACGACCATCGCGCTGACGTTCGGGGCGACCTTCTTGCCCTCGACGATGCGCGCGGCGGCGCGCATGTCCTCGATGCGGCTGTTGGTGCACGAGCCAAGGAAGACGCGGTCGATCTTGACCTCTTGCAGCGACTGGCCGGCCTTGAGGTCCATGTACGCGAGCGCGCGCTCTTCGTCGGCCGTGGTCGGCTCCGGCACGGTGCCCGTGATCGGCGCGACCTGGCCGGGGTTGGTGCCCCACGAGACCTGCGGGGCGAGCTCGGAGACGTTGACGACCTCGACGCGGTCGTACTCGGCGTCGGCGTCGGAGCGCAGCTGGCTCCACTCGGCGACGGCGGCGTCGAAGTCCTTCGGCACGCCGACCTTGCCCTCGAGGTACGCGAACGTCGTGTCGTCCGGCGCGCAGTAGCCAGCGCGGGCACCGGCCTCGATCGACATGTTGCAGATCGTCATGCGCCCCTCCATCGAGAGCGCGTCGATTGCGGGGCCGGCGTACTCAAGCACGTAGCCCTGGCCGCCGGCAGCGGTGATCTGGCCGATCAGGCCGAGGATGTAGTCCTTGGCGACGACGCCCTTGCCGGCCTCGCCGTCGAAGCGGACGAGCATCTTCTTGGCC
Source organism: uncultured Actinomycetes bacterium (assembly GCA_903847495.1). Lineage (GTDB taxonomy): Bacteria > Actinomycetota > Thermoleophilia > Gaiellales > F1-60-MAGs149 > F1-60-MAGs149. Next base: position 2,647 of record CAINDT010000267.1, on the reverse strand, counting down.
TTCTTCTGCGGCAGCGTCTGCGTGCACAGGACGTGCTCGACCTCGCTCGTGCCGATACCGAAGGCGAGCGCGCCGAACGCACCGTGCGTGGCCGTGTGCGAGTCGCCGCAGACGATCGTCATGCCCGGCTGCGTGACGCCGAGCTCGGGGCCGATCACGTGGACGATGCCCTGGCGCTTGTGGCCCCAGGGGTAGAAGACGAGGCCATGCTCATCGACATTCTTGGTGAGCGTGTCGAGCTGCTGCTTGGAGATCGGATCCTTGATCCCCTCGGCCAGCGCGCTCGTCGGCGTGTTGTGGTCCGCGGTCGCGAGCGTGCGGTCGGGACGGCGGACGCCGCGGCCGGCCAGGCGCATGCTCTCGAACGCCTGCGGCGTCGTGACCTCGTGGATCAGGTGGAGGTCGATGAACAGCAGGTCATCGTCGATGACATGGGAGTCCCAGATCTTCTCGTAGGTCGTGCGTCCCACAGCGTGCTCCTTCGCCAGTGCAGTGCCGAAACGCTATCAGCGAAGAGGCCGTATCCTGCCGGTATGAGTGATGCGAAGCAGCCGCCGACGCTGATCCGCAAGTGGGAGGGCTTCGACATGGGCCTCCAGTTCCTGATCGCGTGGCCGACGCTGACGGTGATCATCTCGATCATCCATCTGACAGCGCTCAACCAGCCGGTCTGGCGCAGTCTGCTGTACGGGGTGTTCTGGGCGCTGCCCGCGGCGTTCGTCGTGGCGATGGCCTCGCAGAACGAGGCGCGCAAGCGCCGTAAGGCCGCCGAGCAGGACGCCGGCTCGGGCCCGACCGCATGACCGACGCCGCGGCCGCTCCGCAGCAGCCCACCCATAGCTCGCGCCGCATGTGGCTGACGCTGTTCGCGATGTGCTTCGCGCTGTTCATGATCATGCTGGACAACACGGTGGTGAACGTTGCGCTGCCGACGATCCAGAAGGATCTGCACCCGTCGCAGAGCGGTCTGCAGTGGATCATCAACGCGTACATCCTCGTCTTCGCCGCGCTGATCCTGCTGGGCGGCAAGCTCGGCGACCGCTTCGGCCGCAAGCGGATGTTCATCGTGGGCCTGGTGCTGTTCACCGTCTTCTCAGTGGCATGCGCGCTGTCGCAGACGGCCGAGCAGCTGATCCTCTTCCGGGCGCTGCAGGGCACGGGTGCGGCGCTGATGAACCCGCTGTCGCTCTCGATCCTCGTGGCGACGTTCCCGCGGCCGAAGCTGCCGCAGGCGATCGGCATTTGGGCCGGTGTGTCGGGCCTCGGTCTTGCGGTCGGTCCGCTGCTCGGCGGCTTCTTGACGGAGCATGTCGGCTGGAGTGCCGTCTTCTGGATCAACGTCCCGATCGGCGTGATCGCCCTCGGCTTCGTGCTGTTCGCGGTGCTCGAGTCCCGGGACCCGACGGTCAAGAGCCTGGATGTGGTGGGAACGATCCTCGTCACGCTCGGCCTGTTCGGGCTGACGTACGCCCTGATCGGCACGAGCACGCATCCATGGGGATCGGTCAACACGCTGGTGCCGCTCGTTCTCGGCATCGCCCTCCTCGTGGCGTTCGTCATCTGGGAGTCGAAGCAGGAGCAGCCGATGGTGCCGCTTGGGTTCTTCCGGAGCCGCGGCTTCACCACGTCGATCATCGTCGCGACGCTGGTCGGCTTCGGCATGTTCGGCTCGCTGTTCGTGGTGACGCTCTACATGCAGAACATCCGCGGCTACGACGCGATCGGCGCGGGCATCCGCACGCTGCCGCTGACGATGGCCGTGATGTTCGTCGCCCCGATCGCTGGCAAGCTGAACGCCAGACTCGGTCCGGCGATCCTGATGGGCACGGGTCTGGCTCTGTCGTCGGTTGCGATGATCGGCCTGCGCTTCCTCGAGGTCGACAGCTCCTACAACAGCATCTGGCCGTTCTATCTGATGCTCGGTATCGGCATCGCGTTGACGCTGCCAGCGGCGAGCGCTGCGGCGATGGGTGCAATCGATCCGCGGAAGGCCGGTATCGGCTCGGGCGTGCTGAACGCCTCGCGCCAGGTCGGCGGCGCGCTCGGCATCGCCGTGCTCGGGTCGGTTGCGACGGCGCTGACCGACAAGTCCTGGATGGACAGCACGGCCGCGATGGGCGGCAAGGTCGCCGAGAGCGCCACGAAGCTTCAGCCCCTCGTCGAGGGGGCGCAGATCCAGGTGCTGGGCGAGATCGTCAGTCAGACGGTCAGTGGTGCGGCGGACATGATGATGGCGATGGCCGCCGCGGCCTGGATGGACGGCTTCCACGCCTCCGTGCTGGCGGGCGCGATCATCCTCGGCGCGGGCGTCGTCGTCGTGATCGTCGGCTTCCGCGGCGTGCCGCGTCCGTCAATGGGGCATGGCGCCGACTCCTCGGACAGCGCACCACCCGTCGTCGCCGAGCTCTAACCGCTAGTTCAGGGCGCGCGCGAGGCGCTTGCGGTACTCGAGCACGATCGGATCGTCGACCGGGCGCTCGGCGAAGACGCCGATCATCACGCGGCGCACACGATCCTTGCGGTCGGCATCTGCACCGGGCAGCACCTCGAGCATCGCCTCGAGTGCGCCGACCGGATCGCCAGCCAGGCGCTCGAGTGCGGCGGCGAGGTCGGGGTCGAGCGCGGGGTCGAGCACGATTTCGGCGCA
>CAINDT010000266.1 GCA_903847495.1 uncultured Actinomycetes bacterium | reverse complement strand
CTGGGTCGCGTGCGACGGCGAGCGCACCGCCGCGGTCCTGCTCGAAGGTGCTCTCGTGGATGTGCGCCTGCTGATCGACCTCGACGCCGATCCGGTCGCCACGTTCGAGCCCGAGGAACGCTTCCCGTCACCGTGGTGACGAGGTGACCCGGCCGGGTCATCCACGACTGACGGAAACCGTCTGGGCCGCCTCGGGGCCACCGGCGATAGACAGGACATGAACACCCGCCGACTCATCCCACTGCTCGCCGCCGGAGCGCTCGCCCTCAGCGCCGCCCCGGCCAGCGCCGCCACCACGCTCGACGGCACCGTCGGGCCCGGCTTCACCATCACGCTCGCCCAGGGCGGCAAGAAGGTCACGTCGCTGAAGGCTGGCACCTACACGATCAAGGTCGTCGACAAGACGAACGCGCACGACTTCGTCCTCACCGGCCCGGGGATCAGCAACAAGACGATCACCGGGCTCAAGGAAGTCGCCACCAAGAGCATGAAGGTCACGCTCAAGAAGGGCACCTACGTCTTCTTCTGCACCCCGCACAAGAGCATGATGCAGGGGTCCTTCAAGGTCACGTAAGACGCCAGCTCGGCGCCTGCCCCTACATCTCGTCGGGGGCGGGCGCCTTGCCACGGAGCAGCAGCACGGCCACGCCGACGCCGATCACCGCGGTGATCACCGATGGCACCATGGCGTAGGCGACTGCGATATCAAAGGCCTTCGTGACGGTCGCGGCGACCTCCATACCCGCGGCCGGCACGATGTCGGCCGCCTTGGCACTGCCCGTCAATACGTCGAGGAACTCGCCGAGCTGCTTGAACGACGGGTCGTACGGCTGCAGCAGATGCTCGAGCTCGACACGGGCGCGCGTCTGGAAGATCGCGGTCGCCAGCGCCACGCCGAGCGAGCCGCCGATCATGCTCGACGCCTTGTAGACACCCGAGGCGACGCCCTCGCCGGCGCCATCGGGATCCTCGACCGCGACGGCCGCGCACGGCGTGATCTGCAGGCCGATGCCGGCGCCGAGCAGCAGGAACGGCGCGATCAGCTGGTTGTACGAGCCCGACAGATCGAGCATCAGCACCGAGGCGACCGCGAGCAGCGCCATGCCGACCGCGGTCGGCAGCCACGGTCCGAAGCGCAGACCCAGGCGCGTGCCGAACGGGTTGACGAGCAGAATCGGGATCGTCGCGGGCAGCAGCATCACGCCGGCCCGGAGCGGACTCATGTCCTCGACGACCTGCAGGTAGAGCGCCATGAAGAAGATCGCCGCGCCGAAGATGATGTTGGCGATCAGGTTCGCAAGCACGGCGCCGTCGAACCGGCCACGCCGGAAGATCGACAACTGGACGACGGGATTGCGCACGCGGCGCTCGATCAGCACGAACGCCACGAGCAACGCCAAGGCCACGAGGAAGTACCCCGCCAGCGCCCGCGGACTTGCCGTGTCGGCCTGCACGAGGCCGTACGAGATCAACCCGATACCGCCGACGAGGGTGATCACCCCGCCGATGTCGATGCTGCGATCCGCGCCCTCCTCGCACGACTCGGGCGTCGTCTTCCACATCAGCGCCAGCGCCACGATGCCGATCGGCAGGTTGATCCAGAAGATCCACTGCCACGACAGCGAGGCGATCAGCAGGCCGCCGACGAGCGGACCGATCGCCTGCGCGCCCCAGCAGGTCGCAATCCACGCGCCGATCGCGGTATCGCGCTCGCGCCCGCTGAACGACACGGCGACGATCGCGAGCGCCGATGGCAGAATCGCCGCGGCGCCGACGCCCTCGATGATGCGACCCGCAATCAGCATCGTCGACCCCTGAGCCAGGCCAGCCACGATCGAGCCCGCGAGGATCAACAGCGTCCCGATCGCGAAGATGAGACGCCGGCCGAAGATGTCGCCGAGTTTGCCGCCGACGATGATCAGCGAGCCGGCCAGGAAGTAGCCGTTGACCGCCCACTGCAGGGTGTCCATCGAGCCGCCGAGCTCGCGGCCGATCGTCGGCAGGGCCAGCGAGATATCGGAGGCCGTCACCCAGACCAGCGCCGTCACGGCGCAGATGCCGATCAGCGACAGCCAGCGGTTCGGCGACGCAGAGAGCAGGGACATGCGGGAAGGCTATAGGTCGCGGTGCCGGGTGCCAATGGCAGGT
>CAINDT010000265.1 GCA_903847495.1 uncultured Actinomycetes bacterium | reverse complement strand
TGCCGTGCACGATGTCGACGAGGCGCTTGCAGAACTCGAAGCGCTCCTCCCACAGAACCGGGATGCCCTCCTCGCCGTTCGTCAGGCAGATGATCGCCGCGCCGTGCTCCTTGATCAGGGGGAGGACGGCCTCGTAGCGGTCGGCCTCGCACGTGATGGAGTTGACGAGGGCCTTGCCCTTGTAGACGCTCAGACCGGCCTCGAGCGCCTCGATCACGGAGGAGTCGATGCAGATCGGCAGATCCGTCTTCTCCTGGATCATCGTGATCGCCTGCGCCATCAGCGCGGGCTCGTCGGCCAGCGGCACACCCATGTTGACGTCGAGGATGTGGGCACCGCCCGCGATCTGCTCGTCGACATCGATCAGGACCTGCGACAGATCGCCCGCGCGCAGCTGCTCCTGGAAGGCCTTGCGCCCGGTCGGATTGATGCGCTCGCCGATGATGCAGAACGGCTGATCGTCACCAATGGTGACGGTCTTAGACGGCGACGATACGGTCGTGAGCATGCTGCTCCCTCTCGGTTCGGGGCTTGATGCCCAGGTCGTTGCAGAGACGAGCCATGGAGCCGTCCTTGCGGAAGTCGGTCAGGTGGAGGCCACGCACGCCGGGCAGGCTCAGCGCGTGCTGGCACTGCTCGAGGACGAGCTGGTAGGCCTCGTCGGCGGGCGTCTCGGCGTCGGCGACGCGGCTGATCACATCGGCCGGGACGTCGATGCCGGGCACCGCGTTGTTCATGAACTTGAGCGGGCCGGCGCCCTTGACGGCGACGACGCTCGGCAGGATCGCGCACTTCTCGGTGAAGCCGTTCTCGTGCAGGGCCTTGACGAAGCCCTCGAGGCGATCAGGGTGGTAGCAGATCTGCAGCTGCAGGAAGCGGGCGCCGGCGAGGATCTTCTTCGCCGCGCGCTGCGCGCGGTAGTCGAGCGGGTGCGTGCCGGGGTTCTCGACGGCGCCGATCACAAGCGGTGGCGGCGTGCCGACGGAGCGGCCCGACAGGTAGCGACCCTCCTTCAGCGAGTTGGCCAGGCGGATCAACTGCGGCCCGTCGAGGTCGAAGACGCGGCGCGCCTCGGACTCGTCGCCGGCCGTCACGTCATCACCCGTCAGGCAGCAGATGTTCTCCACCCCGTGCAGGGCCGCACCCATGATGTCGGCCTGCTGCGCGATGCGGTTCTTGTCGCGGCAGACGACCTGCAGGATCGGCTCGACGCCGACGCGCTGCATCGCGATCGCCATCGCGACGTTGCTGGCGTGCGCATGCGCCGCCGTGTTGTCTGTCGCGTTCATCGCGTCGCACCACGGGGCCAGCTCCTGGAGCTTGGCCTCGTAGTCCGCGAGCGTGCCGCCGTCGATCACAGGCGCCTCGCCCGTGATGATCAGCTCGTTGCCGCGATCGAGCAGTTCGCCGAGCCGCGACACGCTACGCCTCCACCTCGGCCTCGGGGGCCTCGGGCTCGGGGGTCCAGCCGGGCGGGGTCTCCTTGTCGCGGCCGCTCATCGCGTTCTTCCACGACGAGTCGCCCTTGAGGCGATTATCGACCGGCGGGCGCAGGTTGTTGAAATGCTCGCGCCAGGCTTCGGGCATGAGGGGGAGGGTGCGCGAACGCTCCTCTGCCTTCACCCAGACGCAGCGCATCTCGGGCTTGACCTCGCAGTGCCCGTTCTCCCGCACGCCGCCGCACGGGCCGTTGCGCAGGGTCTTCGGGCACGTCATCGGGCACGTCATGCCGGTGTCGTGCAGCACGCACTGGCCGCACATCTGGCAGTCCCAGATCGGCTTCTTGATGACGTGCTCAATGGCAGAGATCAGGCCCACGGTCTGCTCCCTATGCCGTCGCCGCAGCGCGCTGCTTGGCGATCAGCTCCTTCGACAGCTTCACGGCCGCCGAGGCATCGGCGGCATAGCCATCAGCCGCCACGGCGTCGGCGTACTCCTGCGTGACGGGCGCGCCGCCGACGAGGACGATCACCTTGTCGCGCAGGCCGGCCTTCTCGAGCGCGTTGATGTTCGCCTTGAACATCGGCATCGTGGTCGTCAGGAAGGCGCTCATGCCGAGGATGTCGGGCTGGTGCTCCTCGACGGCCTCGACGAACTTCTCGGGAGCGACCTGCACGCCGAGGTCGATGACCTCGAAGCCCGCGCCCTCGAGCATGATGTTGACGAGGTTCTTGCCGATGTCATGGACGTCGCCCTTGACGGTGCCCATCACGAACTTGCCGATGGTCTCCGTGCCCTTGGCGGCGAGCAGCGGGCGCAGCACCTCGAGGGCACCGGCCATCGCCTTGCCCGCGATCAGCATCTCGGGGACGAACCAGTCGCCGCGCTCGAAGCGCGCGCCGACCTCTTCGAGGCTCGGGATCAGGGCGTCGAAGAGCAGCGTCTCCGGCTCCATCCCCATCTCGAGGCCCTCGTTGGTCAGCTCGATCACGGCGGGGCCGTTGCCGACCATCGTCTCGTCATAGAGCTTCTGAAGGATTTCTTCGCTGGTCATGCCGCACCCTCCTCAAGGTGTTGGTGGCTAATTCGTGCTTCGAGCTCGGCCGCGCTGCGGACGAGCAGTTCGCCGATCTGGGAGTATCGGTCGGGCGTGATCCGCATGCTGGGGCCGGCGATCGCGATGCCGGCGATGAC
>CAINDT010000264.1 GCA_903847495.1 uncultured Actinomycetes bacterium | reverse complement strand
CTTCGGGTCGAAGGAAGGCCTCATCAAGGCGGCGATGTTGGACGCCGCACAGAAGTGGGAGGCCTGGCAGTTTGAGGTCCTCAGCCATGTCACCGATCCACTGGAGCAGCTTGCGCTTGGCCTGCGCCTCGCCCTCCGGATTCGCACCACCCACCCGACGCTTGCGGTGGTCATGCTCCGCGGACGCGCGGCCGGCTATTTCGACCCCAGAGAGATGGGCCTGACCTTCACTGCCTCTGCTCGTGCGCTCGCGGACGCTGGCGTTCTCAGCGGCGATGATCTGGAACTTCGCTGCCAGAGCGTGGTCAGTGCCGTGGCAGCAGAGGGCGCCCGTCAGATCGTCAGCGACGCGGACCCAGCGGACGGGGACAAGGTGGTCGAGCTTGTCTTGCCCCTGCTCGGCATCACGCCTGCAAAGGCAAAGGCCCTCGCGCACTCCGCGCTACCCGAGCTTGTCGCTCCGGCGTCGTAGCCGAGTACGACGCCGAACCACCGCTAGGGTTCTTTCATGCGCCTGAACGTCCACCGCCTCGGCACCGCCGGAGCCCGCCCGTTGCTCGCCATCCACGGCGTCACCGGCCACGGCCTCCGCTTTCGTGACTTCGTCGAGCTTGCCGTTCCCGACCGCGACGTGTTCTCTGTCGACCTGCGCGGCCACGGCCGGTCGGGCTGGGAGCCGCCGTGGGACGTGATTACCCACCTCGATGACATTCTCGAGACGCTTGAGGCCGAGGGGCTCGACGAGTCGATCGATGTGATGGGCCACTCGTTCGGCGGACTGCTCGCGCTGTCGCTCGTGGCGCTTGCGCCCGAGCTCGTGCAGCGAGCCGTGCTGATCGATCCCGCGATCGCTCTGCCCGCCGAGTACTGCGCCGATCGTGCGCGCGACACGATCGCCTCGACCGGGTGGGACTCGCCCGAGGCCGCGATCGCCGATCGCAAGACGAGCGTGGCCGAGAGCGGTCATCGCTTCATCGCGGCCGAGGTCGAGGAGCACGTGGTGCTCGGCGACGACGGCCGCTGGCGCCCGCGCTGCTCACCGGCCGCTGCGGTGACCGCGTGGAGCGAGATGGCGCACGCCGCGCCGCCCATCGAAGAGGTTCGCCCCGTGCTGATCCTGCGCGCCGCGCGCGACAACTACGTGCAGGAGGAGACGCTGCTCGTGCCGTTGCGCGAGGCACTCGGAGACGAGCTTGAGGTCGTCGATATCGACTCGGCGCACATGATCTACTGGGAGCAGCCCGAGGCTGCCGCGGCGGAGATCCGCCGCTTCCTCAGCTGACGCTGTCGCGGTCGGCCAGCACCTGGTCAAGCAGCCAGTTCGCGGTCTCGCCCTCGAGGTGGATGGCCTCCATGTCGGCCGCATCCTGCGGACGCTGTAGACGCAGCCAGTCGCGGCCGCCGCGACCCGAGGGGATGAGCCCCGAGAGGAAGAAGCCTTCACGGCGCAACGCCTCGAGCGCCGCGTCGTTCGGACACGAGAGGTCGAGATCCGCATAGAGCGTGCCCGCCTGCCGCGCCTCCTCCGACCACAGCATCCGCTCTACGCGAGAGGCATCGAGCTCGCCCGAGAGGTAGATGAACGCGACGTCACCGGCCGTGGAGTACTCCAGCTGCTCCGTCAACTCGAGGGGCTCCGCACTACGCGCGGCCTCGATCGTGTAGCCCGCCTCAGCCGCAAGGCGCGTGATCACCTTCGCGTAGCGCTCCGGTGCCGCGCCGCTGATGGTCGGCTGCTCGACGAGCGGCATGACAGAGTTGAGCAGCGCCCCACGTCCGGCCGGGGTTGCACCAGAGTCGGCTTGGGCCTGTGCCATCGCGGCCGGCGCAGCGCCGATCAGTAGCGCTGACGGCTTGTAGCCGCTCTTGAACTCGGAGCGCTGGCTGTAGATGTGCGCGGTGGTCGCCTGGCCGAACAGCGCCGGCAGGCCGATCCGGCGGGCGCGCGCGACCGTAACGTCGAACATGCGGTCGAACAGGCCAAGACCGCGCCACTCGTGCGCGATCACGGCAACGCCCGACTCGGCGGCCTCGCCCGGCGCCGAGCACAACAGCGCGTGGTGGCCGATG
>CAINDT010000263.1 GCA_903847495.1 uncultured Actinomycetes bacterium | reverse complement strand
GTGGCTGCTCGACGCACTCGGCCGCGGTCTCGAATTGCGCCAACATGCCAAGGTCGCCCAGATCACCATGTCCGGATCACGCGCCACGGGTGTCGTGCTCGACAACGGCGAACGGATCGATGCCGGACAGGTCGTCGTGGCGAGTGGCGGCTGGTGTCCCGAACTGCTGGACGGCATCTGGCAGGTGCCGTTCAGTCTCGTGCGCATTCAGGTTGCCGTGCTGCGGCTTCCGCCCGGCCAGATCGCGCCCGCGGCTGTCACCAGCGATGCCGTCTCGAACGTCGTGGTTCGCTCTGCCGCCGGACGCGATATCTGGGTGGTCGCCTACCAGCCGGATACGCCGGTGATCGAGGTGCGTGACGACTGCCAGCTGCCACTGCTGGACGGGTACGAGGCCGCCATCCGCGGCCCCCTCGGCGAGCGCTTCCCGACGCTGGCGCATGCGCCGCTGGTGGGCGGCTGGGGTGGCGCCTACGACGCCACCCCGGACTGGCATCCCCTCGTCGGACGCGTGCCCGATACGGAGGATCTTTGGATCTGCGCCGGCTGGTCCGGGCACGGGCTCAAGTCGACGCCCGCCATCGGGCGTGTGATGAGCCAGCTCTTGACCGGCGCGACGCCGTTCATCGACGTGAACGACCTCGATCCCGGCCGCTTTGCCCGCGGCTTCGCGAATCCCTGCGCCTACGGTCCGGGCGCCCGCGCCTGACAGACGATTCTGGACCCGGGTCCAGATCCGTATCGCGACGACTAGTTTCGCTCGCCCGGCGTGACGCGGAAGGCATCGACGACGGATTCGATCTGGCGCAGCGCGTTGAGCACGGCCTTGAGGCCCTTCAGATCACCGATCTCGAGGACGTACCAGTTGCGCGACATGCCCTCACTGACGTGTCCGCCGTACTCGACGACGTTGCACCCGTGCTCGGCGACGGTGCGTCCGACATCCTCGAGCAGCCGAGGACGGTCCCACGCCTCGACGGCAATGCCGACGCGGAACGAGGCCTCCGGGTCATCGCCGCTCCAGGCGACCTGCGTCATGCGCTCGGGCGTACGAGCCAGCTGGCGCGAGTTCGGGCAGTCCCCTCGGTGGATCGTGATCCCGCGCCCCACCGAGATGTACCCGACGATGTCGTCGCCCGGCACGGGCGTACAGCACTTCGCCATGCGCACCATCACGCCGGCATCGCCGACGCCATCGACGACGATGCCGTAGGAGTTCGACGCCAACGCGCGCGTGCGCCCGCCGGTCCGACGGGTCGGCGTCGGCGCGGTCTCGACCTCTTCCGTCTTGAGGTGCGCAAGCAGCTTCTGGATCACCTGCGGCACGGTGATGTTGCCGGTGCCGAGGGCGACGTAGAACTCCTCGGCCTTGCGATAGCCCATCTCGCGCATGACCCCGGCGAGCACAGGCGACGACGCGATGCGCTGCGTGGGCAGCTTGTTCTGTCGCAGAGCGGCCTGGAGCAGGTCGCGCCCCTTTTGCTCCGTGTCCTCGCGCTGCTCGCGTGCGAACCAGGCGCGGATCTTGTTGCGTGCCCGATTGGTCGTGACGATCCCCATCCAGTCACGAGACGGTCCACGTTCGCCCTTGGACGTGAGCACCTCGACGATGTCGCCGGACTTGAGCGTGGCCGATAGCGGAACGATGCGCCCGTTCACCTTCGCGCCAACGCACCGGTGTCCGACGTCGGTGTGGACGGCGTAGGCGAAGTCGAGTGGCGTAGCGCCAGCCGCCAGCGCCTTCAACTCGCCTTTCGGCGTGAAGACGAACACCTCATCGTCGACCAGGCCGGTGCGCAGATCGACCATGAAGCCCTCGCCCTGCGGAGACTCGACGAGATCGTTGAGCCACTCCGTTGCCACGGGCGTGCGCTCCTTGTAGAGCCAATGCGCAGCGACGCCGTACTCGGCCCGCTGATGCATCTGCTTCGTACGTACCTGGATTTCCAGCGGCTTGCCGTGCGGACCGATGATCGTGGTGTGCAGCGACTGATAGCCGTTCGACTTCGGAACCGCGATGTAGTCCTTGAAACGTCCCGGCATGGGCTTCCACAGAGCGTGGATGATGCCGATCGCGCCGTAGCACTCGCGATCGGACTCGACGAGCACGCGCATCGCGGTGAGATCGTAGATCTCGTTGAACTCCTTGCCGCGCCGGGTCATCTTCTCGTAAATCGAGTAGAAGTGCTTGGCCCGCCCCGCGATGGCCGCGCGAATGCCCACGCCTTGCAGTTCGACCATCAGCAGCTCGCCGGCTTCACTCACGAAGCGCTCGCGGTCGGCGCGCCGCTCGTTGACCATGGATTCGATCTCGCCGTACTTTCGCGGGTACAACGTCGCAAACGCGAGGTCCTCCAGTTCCCACTTCATCGAGTGGATACCCAGCCGATGCGCGAGCGGCGCGTAGACCTCGAGGGTCTCCTTGGCCTTCTGAAGCTGCTTCTGCTTGCCGAGGAACGACAGCGTTCGCATGTTGTGGAGACGATCGGCGAGCTTGATGACGATCACGCGGATGTCCTCGGCCATCGAGAGGATCATCTTGCGGTAGTTCTCCGCCTCGGCCTCCTCGCGGGAGGCGAACTGGATCTTCGACAGCTTGGTCACGCCTTCGACGAGGAGGCGGACCTCTGCACCGAAGCGTGTCTCGATCTCGTCCGCCGTCGCGGCGGTGTCCTCGACGACGTCATGGAGAAGCGCGCCGATCAGGACGCTTTCCGGCTGACGCAACTGGGCGCAGATCTTGGCAACACCCCAGGGGTGGAAGACGAACGGCTCGCCGCTCTTGCGCAATTGCCCGTCGTGGTGCACACACGCGAGCTCGAACGCCGCGGCGATCCGCTCGGTATCGACATCGGGCGCGTACTCCGAGACGTCCTCGAGCAGTTCGTCGAGGAGGTCCCGATGGAGCTCGGCAGCAGGAGCAAGGGCGGTAGCGGGCATCGCCTCTCGGATGGTATCGGACGGTGGGGGCCAGTCCGTGCGGACCGTCCCCCACCGTCCGATGTCACGGAGCGATCAGCCCCCGACCGAAGCAGCCTGCACGGCGGCTGCGAACCGATGCTCTGCCGGCCCGTCGACCCGCGCCCAGCGTGGCCCGCTCGGCGCGCGCCACGCTCCGACAGGCGGATCCAGCAGCACCGCAGTGGGAAAGCGCTGGACCAACGCCGGCCGGCGCGTGAGCGTGTCGTGGTCGACCAACACGATCCAGGCTCCCTCGCCGAGTAGAGCCTGCCGCTCGTCGAGCGCGGCATCCGCACAGCGCCGAGAGAACAGGAGCGCGCCAGTCAGCCCAAAGCGAGCCGGGTGCAATGCCGACAGGAGCATGGCTCGACGACGCCCTACGTCAGCGACGACGATCAGGACACCTTCCCCGGAGGCTGCGAGGCGCGTCAACTCGGCGATCGCACCCCCTTCGCGCTCGTCGCGCATGTCGTCGACAACGATCCCGTCGGCGAGGACCGGCGGAGCTTCGGGCACTTCGGTGAGCAGCGCGGGACACGTGGCGTCGCACGGCGTCGCACAGAGCCCGACCGCATCACCATGCTCCTCGGGCAGCGGCTGGATCGTTCGCGCCACCAGCTCCACACGCTCGGCGCCCTGCCAGACGGAGCGCTCGATGCGCGCCGCGACGTCCATCCGCGCCCCGCTGGCCAGCAGATCGAAGCGCTCGCCCATGCTCCAGGCCACGGCGCGGCAGGAACCGGCAGCTGTGCGGACACGCATGTCCACGTGCCGCCCCTCCGCGCCGATGCGGCGCACGTCCGTGAGCTCGGCGGCGGGAATCAGCGCGGTTACCCCCGCATTGCCCATGCCGACCGGTTCCAGCCGGGCGAGGTCGGCCGCGGTCTCGAGGGAGACATCGGTCAGAGCCACCACAGCATCGATGCGCTGCGTGGGACGCAGATCGACGCCGATGAGCATCTCCGTGGCGTGCTCGGCGAACGCCGTCGCGAAGGCCTCGACGTTCGCGGTGCGGACGGTGACGCCAGCGGCCGCTCGATGCCCACCCCACCGCTCCAGATACGCATCGCACGCCGCGAGTCCGGCGTGGAGATCGAACGCGTCGAGACTGCGGCCCGAGCCGGAGCCGGTGTCTCCGTCGAGCGCCACGAGCACCGTCGGGCGCCGGACCCGTTCCACCACACGCGACGCAACGATGCCGACGACGCCCGGATGCCATCCGTCGGCGGCCAACACCAGTCCGAGCTGGTCCTTCCGTGCTTCGGGAAGCTCCTCATGCAGCGCAAGGGCTTCGCGGAGGATGCGGTCCTCGATCGCGCGCCGACGCCGATTGAGACCGTCGAGCAACTCCGCCAGCTCGTGCGCCTCTTTCGGATCCTGGGTCATCATCAGACGCAACGCCGCATCGGCGTGCTCGAGCCGCCCCGCCGCGTTGAGCCTCGGACCGACGCGAAATCCGATCGCACCGGCGTCGATCACGCGAGCGTCCACCTTGGCGATACGAAGCAGAACTTCGAGCCCAAGGCGTTTGCCCTCGCCAATGCGTTTGATCCCGCGGCGGGCGAGCGCGCGGTTCTCGTCGACCAGCGGGACAAGGTCAGCGATCGTGGCGATGGCAACGAGATCCACCACACCGTCGAGGATCGCCGGATCGCCGTCGCACGCGCCGACCAGCCCCTCCAGCAGCTTGAACGCAGTGCCGGCACCGCAAAGCGCGTCAAACGGATACGTGCCGCGCACTGCGGGTGCCACGATCGGGCAGGCTGGCAGCACGTCGCCGTGACGATGGTGGTCGGTGATGATCAGGTGGACGCCGAGCTCCGCGGCACGGACCGCCGCGGCGACCGCCGTCACACCGCAATCGACCGTGATGATCATCCGCACGCCGTCGGCGTGCAGACGC
>CAINDT010000262.1 GCA_903847495.1 uncultured Actinomycetes bacterium | reverse complement strand
GCGCCACGAGCAGCCCGTCGTCGACGTCGTCGACGAGTTCGCGGACGCCCTCGAAGGCGTCGTCGCGGAGCATGTCCTCGGTGATCCGGAACGTCGCCTCGACCTCGACCTGCTCGGCGTGTGGCCCGACCAGACCGGCCTCCCCCTTGGCGCCGAGCACCAGGCCGAGCGCACCGGCGAGGATCGTCTTGCCGGCGCCCGTCTCGCCGGTGATGACGGTCATCCCCGGTGCCGGCTCGATCTCCGCCGAGCGGAGGACGACGAGGTTGTCGACCTGCAGCCGCTCGAGCATGTCTAGTGCCCGAACTTGTCGCGGTACCGGGACAGGAACGGACGGTCCGGCAGGATCGCGAGGCGCGCGATCTCCGGCGCCATGCGGATCACGGCAGTCTCCCCCTTGGCGAGGTGGGCCTGCGCGTGACCGTCGACGACGATGCGGCTGCCGACGTCGCGCGTGCGCGAGACGATGCGGACTTCGTGGCCGCGACCGAGGATCAGCGGGCGGCCGTCGAGCGAGTGCGGCGCGACGAACGTGACCACGACGGCATCGACGCCCCACTCGATCACCGAACCACCGGCCGAGAGGTTGTAGCCCGTGGAGCCGGCTGGCGTGGAGACGAGAATGCCGTCACAGCCGCGATGGCCGAGATCGACGCCGTTGACGGCCCACTCGAGGACGGCCATACGGCCGAGCTGATCGGCCGTCACCAGCACGTCGTTGATGGCGATGAAGCGCCCGTCGGGCGTCTCGACGGAGACGGTGGGCAGTTCCACGACCTCGAGACCGCCACCGAGCACGTCGGGCAGGCGGTCGAGCATCTCGTTGGCGCGCATCGTGGTGAGGAACCCGAACGTGCCGTAGTTCACGCCCACGCACGCGACGGGCCGGTCGATCACGCGGTGCAGAGCGCGCAGCATGGTGCCGTCACCGCCCAGCACGAGGATCAGATCGACGTCGTCGGGCCGATCGACGCTGATCGGCTGCAGATCGGGATGCTTGGCAACCTCGTCCTCGTTGAGCACCAGCTCGACGCCCCTGGCCGCGAGCGCGGACGCCAGCGCAGGCAGCGTCGCCGCGGTGACCAGCGGGTCGCCATGCGTGACCAGCAGGATGCGCCGAACGTCAGGCGTCATCGACGGCCTGCTGGGCGATGCGCTCGGGGTCGGCGTCTGCGTCACGGGCGAGAGGATGATCCTTGGAGACGAGGGCGAGGGGATATTCGTGGTTGCCGGCCGGGCCCGGGTGGCCCGAATCACGGGCCTCGAGCGGGATCGCGCCGAGGTCCGAAGCGTAGCGGGCGACCGAGGTGATCGCCTGTCGTCGGACAGCCGGATCCCGCACGACACCGCCCTTGCCGACGTCGTCGGGCTGGGCTTCGAACTGCGGCTTGACGAGCACGATCGCGCGCCAGGGCGCTCTGGCACAGGCGATCGCCGGTCCGAGCACGTGCCGCAACGAGATGAAGGAGACGTCCGCGACGATCACGTCGGGCGCGAACGGGAGCGTGTCCGCCACGAGCGTGCGCGCATTCGTGCGCTCCATGACCGTCACGCGGGGGTCCTCGCGCAACCGGTGGTCGAGCTGGCCATAGCCCACGTCGACGGCGATCACGCGCGCCGCGCCGCGCTGCAGCAGGCAGTCCGTGAAGCCACCCGTCGAGGCACCGATGTCGAGCACGTCCGCTCCCGTCACGTCCCAGCCGAGATGCTCGAGCATGCCGTCGAGCTTGTCGCCGGCGCGGGAGACGAAGCGCGGCCGATCGCGCACCGTCAGCTCGTGATCGG
>CAINDT010000261.1 GCA_903847495.1 uncultured Actinomycetes bacterium | reverse complement strand
GAGCGATGCGGCGCGCCGAGCATCAGGCGTCGGGCGAAGCCGTTCTCGAAGTCGCGGGCCACGGCGAAGCCGATGAAGATCCCGCCGAACATCGACGACTGGAACAGCACGAAGACGTACTGGAACGAGGTGTAACCCGGCGCGTAGTCGAAGCCTGGGACGCGGGTGAGATCGGACAGGCCGCCGGCGAACGCGGCGAAGAACAGCATCGGGAAGAGCAGGCCGGGAATGATCAGCGCGGGATTCGTGAAGAACGCGCGCGTCTGGCGCGCGGCGATGCCGCTGACGCCGCCCCACCAGGCCGGAAAGCCGGTCATGTCCGCTGCAGCCTTCCGCGCAGGGCTACGGCCGAGAGCAGGATGCCGAGCACGGCGATCGCGATCGCCACGGCGATACCCGCGGCCAGTGTCGGCCAGTCCCACCCGGTGATGATCAGGCTGCGCACGGCATCGACCAGGTAGGTGATCGGGTTGACGGTCGCGACCCAGCGGAACCACGTGATCGGGATCAGGTCCAGCGGCAGGTTGATGGTGCTGAGAAACAGCAGGACGAACAGCACGGGGAAGAGGCCCTGAACGGCCTCGCCGTTGCCCGTGCGCAGGGCCGCGGCCACGCCGAGCGCACCGAATCCGATGGCCATCAGAATCACCAGCAGGTACAGCACGATGACGCCGCCGATACCCGACGCGATCGTGGCGCCACCGAGGAAGCCCGCGGCGAGGTAGCACGTCGCCTGGAAGATGCCGAGGACGATCGCGCCGCCGAGCTGGCCGAGCACGAGCGCGGCGCCGCTCATGGGCGTCAGCGACAGGCGGTTGAGGAAGCCGGTGTCGATGTCGGTGGCGAGGTCGGTGCCCGCCCCGCCGGTCGCGAAGATCGCGCCCTGCATGAACGTCACGGCCAGCGCGAAGTCGAAGTACGACACGTCCGGAAAGCCCGGCAGATTCTCCGCCGACTGCAGGCCGCCTGCCGAGACGAACAGCAGCATGATCGGGAAGACGATCGCCGGGATGATCGCGGCTGGTTGGCGCAGTGTCCGGCGCACGGAGCGCTCGGAGATCACGCGGACCTGAAGGGCGAGCGCGCTCACTGGGCGGCGTCATCCTCGTCGTCGCCCGAGCCCTCGAGGCTGCGACCGGTCTGCTCGAGGAAGACGTCGTCGAGGGTGGGTTCGCGCAGGCGCAGCTGGTGGATGCCGATGCCCTCGGCATCGAGCGCGCGCACGATCGCCGCGACATCGCCGACGCCCTCGTGCAGACGGATGGAGGCGCTGGTGCCGCGCGTCGCGATCGGCGTCCCGAAGGCGGCGAGCGTGCGCTCGAGCTCGCCGAGGCGCGTACTGTCGTGCGGCTCGATCTCGACGCTGGAGCGGCCGACGGAGGCCTTCAGTTCGGCTGGGGTGCCTTCGATCACGATGCGGCCGTGGTCGATGATGCCGACGCGATTGGCAAGGGCGTCGGCCTCCTCAAGGTACTGCGTGGTCAGGAAGACGGTGACGCCGTCCTCGCGGGCCAGGCGCGCGACCTCGTCCCAGAGCGCTGTGCGGCTCTGCGGGTCGAGTCCGGTGGTGGGCTCGTCGAGGAACAGGACGCGCGGGTTATGGAGCAGCGCGAGCGCGAGGTCGAGGCGGCGCTTCATGCCGCCGGAGTACCCACCGACCTTGCGATCGGCGGCGTCGGTCAGGCCGACGCGCTCGAGCAGCTCGTCACCACGGCGCTTCAGCTCGGCG
>CAINDT010000260.1 GCA_903847495.1 uncultured Actinomycetes bacterium | reverse complement strand
CTCGACACCTCCCTCCTGCCCGACTGGGACGGCGTGCCGGAGTCGTTGAAGGCGCCGGGCTTCCTCGACGGCGTCTACTACCACCTGCCCTTCGACGTGGGCTTCACCTCGATCGCCTACGACGCCGACGCCGTCGACTTCTCCGAGGTCGGTGGTGAGGAGACGTGGAAGGTCCTGCTCGACGATCGCTACAAGGGCAAGATCTCGCTGTTCCGCGGTCCGGACGAGGTGATCGAGTACGCCGCGCTGGCCAATCGCGGCGCGAAGGATCCGACGATCCTGACCAGCGAGGAGATCGCCGCCGCCAAGGACACGGCGATGCAGATGAAGCAGAACGTCCGCAGCTATTGGACCTCGCAGACCGATACGGTCAACGACTTCGTCAACGGCAACCTCCTGATGACCACGGTGTGGCCGGACGGGTACTGGAAGATCAAGACCCATCCGAAGATGAAGGACCGCAACATCAAGTACATGCAGCCTGTCGAAGGACGGCTCACGTGGATCTGCGGCATGGTTCTGAGCGCCGCGAGCAAGCAGCCCGGACGTGCGATGACGGCGATGGCGGCGGCGAACACGCCGGCGGCCGGCGCGGCGCTGACGGACAACTTCCAGTACGCCAGCGGCCAGAAGGAAGGCGTCCAGGACCTGATTCAGGACAAGGCGCTGATCACGGCCTTCGGCCTCGACGACGCGACGCTGTGGGAGCCGCCGAAGGCATGGCCGCAGGTCGCCGTGCAGCCGTACAAGGAATACATCGACGCGGGCACTGAGGTCATCAACGCCTAACGAGCGAACCGCCGGGGGACGCGCGTCTCCCGGCGGTCGCGCGTCACCGCGCACCGCCGTGGTTCAGATCGCGGCCTGCACCAGCCCGACCGGCTGTTCCCCCGCCAGCGCGCGTGCGACATCCTCGGTGGGATTGTCGAACGAGCGCAGCTCGGACGCTTCGCTGTAGAACGCCGCGTGCGGCTGCACGATCGTGTGTGGCCACGCAAGCGCAGGCTCGTCCGGCGGTGCGGGCTCGACCGGCAGGGCATCGAGCGCGCACCCTGCGATCTCCCCCGCTTCCAGCGCGCGACCGAGCGCCTCGTGGTCGATCAGCGCGGCGCGCGCGGTGTTGACGAGGTAGGCGTCGTTGCGCATCAGCGCCAGCTCGCGGGTGCTGATCATGCCGCGCGTCGCGTCGGTCACCGACGTGATCAGGCTGACGACATCACTGGTCGCGAGGACCTCGTCGAGCGTGGCCTTGGTGGCACCCGTGGCCGCGATTTCGTCGGCGCCAGCGTGCTGCGAGACAACCAGCACCTCCATGCCGGCGCCGAGGGCGTTCTGCACGAGCAGGTGGCCGATGGCACCGAAGCCGACGACGCCCAGACGCGCGCCGCGCACGACGCGGGGCGGCTGCGGGTACGGCCACCACGCGCCGCTGCGGACAAGCCCGTCGAGCATGACGACGCCGCGCAGGCACGCGTAGATCAGCGCCATCGTGTGGTCGGCGACCTCCTGGTCGCAGAAGTTGCGGATGTTGCAGCAGGCCACCCCATGCTCTGCGAGCCCCGCGACGTCGAGGTGGTCGATGCCGCCCGAGCACGTCGCCACGACCTTCAGATTCGGCGTCCGCTCGAGGATCTCCGGCCCAATGGCGCAGCCTGGATACGTGAGGATGCCGACGATGTCCTCACCGGCCGGTACCTCATAAGCAAACTCGAGCGTGGCGCCGACACGGTCGAGCAGGCCCTGGGCGCGCTCGATCGGCCACGTGTCGTCGGTGCAGATGACGCGCATCAGGAACCTCCGGGAATCACGCCGACGGGCGTCTCGCCGCGCAGGAAGCGGGCGAGGTCGTCGATCTGGCGGGTGTACGGGGCCAGGCTCGCGGCGGGCGAGTACCAGGCCGAGTGCGGCTGGACGATCAGGTTGGGCCAGCCGAAGGCGGGCTCGTCGGCCGGCGGCGGCTCGACGGGGTAGACGTCGATCGCTGCGCCGGCGATGACGCCGTGCGTCAGCGCGTCGCCGAGCGCGGCGTGGTCGACGAGCGGGCCTCGCGCGCAGTTGACCAGGTAAGCATCGTCGCGCATCTGGGCAAGGCGGCGGGCGTTGACGAGATTGCGCGTCTCGGGCAGCAGGGGCGCATGCAGCGTGACGACGTCGCTCGTCTCGAACAGCGTGTCGATGTCGACCTTCTCGACGCCGAGCTCGCGCATCACCGACTCTTCGACGTAGTCGTCGCAGGCCACGAGCTCCATTCCCACCGCGGCGCCCTGCTGCGCCACGAGCCGGCCGATACGACCGAAGCCGACGATGCCGAGGCGGCTACCGCGGATGCGGCGCGGCTCGCGCGGGAACGGCCACCATCCGCCCTCGCGCGTGAACCGGTCGAGCTGGTGCACGCCGCGCAGCAGCGCGGAGGCGAGCGTGATCGTGTGCTCCGCCACCTCGTCGTCGCAGTACCCGGCGACGTGAATGCACATGACGCCCTGCGCCTGCAGCTCGGGGACGGGCAGGTTGTCGTATCCGGTCGAGCACGTGCCGACGAGGCGCACGTTGGGCGCGCGATCGAGGAGATCGGCGGGCACGCGCTGCTCGGGCGCGGCGAGCACGGCGACGACGTCGTCGCCGACCGCCTCCGGCGTCTTCTCAAGCGTCACGTCGAGGGTCGCGAGCACGTCGGCCGACTCCTCGAGCGGCCACAGGGGATCCAGAATGACGACTCGCTTCACGACGCTCACCTCTCCATCACGCATCGGCGCATTGCGCTGCGTAGACTACGCGGGCACACCGCATTCGGAGGAACCACGTGGCAAGCAAGTGGCTTGGAGTTGGACAGTTCGGTCAGAGCATCTGGTACGACAACGTCGCGCGCCCGGCGGTGGAGACCGGTCTGCTCGCGAAGATCATGGTCGAGGACGCCGTCACCGGCGGTACCTCGAACCCGTCGATCTTCGCGAAGAACGTCGAGGACACCGACGCCTACGATGCGGCGATCGCGGCTTTCCCGGCCGACGCCACCGCCGTCCAGATCTTCGAGCCGCTCTGGATCCAGGACATTCAGGCCGCCTGCGACGTCATG
>CAINDT010000259.1 GCA_903847495.1 uncultured Actinomycetes bacterium | reverse complement strand
TCTCGCGTACGTGGATCTCAAGTTCCAGCGAGGCGCGACGCACGCGATCTACGTGCTCGGAGCCGACCATCATGGCTACATCCAGCGTCTCAAGGCCGGTGCCCAGTGTCTCGGCTACGACCCCGAGCACGTCGAGTGCCTGATCTACCAGTTGATCACGGTGTCGGGCGAGCGCATGGGGAAGCGCCGTGGCAACGTGATCACGCTGACGGAGCTGACGGACGCGATCGGGGTGGACGCCGCGCGGTACTTCCTCGTGCAGCGGTCGCACGACCAGACGCTCGACATCGATCTCGATCTGGCGGTCGAAGCGAGCAGCAAGAACCCTGTCTACTACGTGCAGTACGCCCACGCGCGCTGCGCGTCGATCCTGCGCAAGGCTGCGGACGATGGGTTGGCTGTGGATGGCGTCGGCAGCGCGCACGTACCCGAGGGGCCGGAGATGGCGCTCGTGCGTCGTCTCACCGAATGGCCCGAGGTCGTGGCGAGCGCTGCCGCGTTGCGAGCACCGCATCGCATCATCTCGTGGACGCACGAGCTCGCGGCCGACTTCCACGCGTTCCACCACGATCTCTACGTCCTTCACGAGGACGCCGATACTCGCGCCTTCCGCCTCAGCGCCGTGCGCGCCACGCGCGATGCGTTGCAGCGCGCTCTGGGTCTGATCGGTGTCAGCGCGCCGGACCGCATGTGATCGACGTCCGTAGCATCCAGGCCGACGAGGGCGAACTGCTCCGCGAGGTGCGTCTCGCCGCGCTCAAGAGCGCCCCAGCGGCCTTCCTTGAGACGTACGACGAGGTCGCCGCCGATCCCGCCGACGTGTGGGCTGCTCGCGCGGCCGCGAGCACGGGGGAGGGCGACCAGCTGATCATGGTCGCCTTGGACGAGGGGCGTCCCGTCGGCATGGCGGGCATCGCACGCGAGATCGGACAACGCCGTCGCCATCGCGCAACGCTCTGGGGTGTCTGGCTGGATCCTGCGCACCGCGGGCGTGGGGTGGGGCGCCAACTCGTCTCCACGGCGCTCGATTGGGCGCGTGTCCGCGAGGTGCGCGCCGTCTACCTCGAGGTGGTCGAGAACGAGGATCCCTCCTGGAGTTTGTACGGACGGCTGGGCTTCGTCCGGCGCGAGGTCGATCCGTTCGGCGCGCACGTCGATGGCCATGATGTGGCCCTCGAGCACCTCGTGCTCGTGCTCTGACGAGGGGTATCGGCCGTGGCGCAGAATGCTGCGATGTATAATCTGCAGCACAAAAGTTGTTAAGACGCGATCGCGCGTCACTCACCGTCCCACACTGCAAGGAGCGTCCATGAGCAGCACCGCCGCGCCCGTCCTGACCGCCGCCGACTACAAGGTTGCCGACCTCTCGCTGGCCGATTGGGGTCGCAAGGAGATCACGATCGCCGAGGGCGAGATGCCCGGTCTGATGGCGCTCCGCGAGGAGTACGGCGCCAGCCAGCCGCTGGCCGGCGCGCGCATCACCGGCTCGCTCCACATGACGATCCAGACGGCCGTCCTGATCGAGACGCTCGTGGCGCTCGGCGCCGAGGTCCGCTGGGCCAGCTGCAACATCTTCTCGACGCAGGATCAGGCTGCCGCCGCTGTCGTCGTCGGTCCGCATGGCACCGTCGACGAGCCCCGCGGCATTCCGTGCTTCGCCTGGAAGGGCGAGACGCTCACCGAGTACTGGTGGTGCACCGACCGCGCACTGACGTGGCCCGAGGCCGGTCCGAACATGATCCTCGACGACGGCGGCGACGCCACGATGCTCGTCCACAAGGGGCGCGAGTTCGAGCTTGCCGGTGCCGTGCCGAACCCGGCCGATGCCGAGTCCGAGGAGTTCCAGGTCTTCCTGACGCTGCTGCAGGAGTCCGTCGCCAACGAGCCGTCCAAGTGGACGACCATTGCCGAGGGCATCAAGGGCGTCACCGAGGAGACCACGACGGGCGTGCTGCGCCTCGGTCAGATGGCGGAGGACGGCAGCCTGCTGTTCCCGGCCATCAACGTCAACGACTCGGTCACCAAGAGCAAGTTCGACAACCTCTACGGGTGCCGTCACTCGCTCGTCGACGGCATCAACCGCGGCATCGACCTCATGCTCGCCGGCAAGTCCGCCGTCGTCTGTGGCTACGGCGACGTCGGCAAGGGCTCGGCTGAGTCCCTCCGCGTGCAGGGTGCCCGCGTGGCGATCGCCGAGATCG
Organism: uncultured Actinomycetes bacterium; assembly: GCA_903847495.1. Lineage (GTDB taxonomy): Bacteria > Actinomycetota > Thermoleophilia > Gaiellales > F1-60-MAGs149 > F1-60-MAGs149. The sequence goes on along the minus strand of CAINDT010000259.1, from coordinate 5,237 downwards.
ATCCGATCTGCGCGCTGCAGGCCCTGATGGAGGGCTACGAGGTCGTCCGCCTCGACGACGTGATTGGCTCGGCGGATCTGGTCATCACCGCGACCGGCAACCGCGACATCGTCACGGTCGAGCACATGGCGAAGATGAAGCACAACGCCGTCGTCGGCAACATCGGCCACTTCGACAACGAGATCGACATGGCGGGTCTCGCCGCCTATCCGGGCATCGAGCGCGTCAACGTCAAGCCGCAGGTCGATCAGTGGATCTTCCCTGACGGCAAGGCCATCATCGTGCTGTCCGAGGGCCGCCTGCTCAACCTGGGCAACGCCACCGGCCATCCCAGCTTCGTGATGAGCGCGTCGTTCACGAACCAGACGATCGCCCAGATCGAGCTGTACGGCAACACCGAGGCCTACCCGCTCGGCGTGCACGTCCTGCCGAAGCACCTCGACGAGAAGGTCGCCCGTCTGCACATCGCCGCCCTCGGTGGCACGCTCACCGAGCTGCGTGACGACCAGGCCGCCTACATCGGCGTCCCGGTCGAAGGCCCGTACAAGGCCGACACGTACCGCTACTAACGGCAGCGCCGTTGGAGTCGCCCCGCCGGTCCCACCGGCCGGGCGACTCCGGCGGCCGCCAGTTGTGCGGCGTCACCCGTTGTGGACGTCGCGCCGGATCGATGCCGTCGATATCGGCGAAACCGCGGGTCGGTCGGATCAGCCTGGTCAAAAGGCGGCTGGTGGTCGTTTTGTCGGAGCCGTTCGGTCCTAGGAACCCGAGCACCGTCCCGGGCTCGACGTCGAGGCCGTCGGGCGCGAACGTATCGCCGTACTGCGTGGTTAGGTCGGGCGAGCGGATCACTATCCCAGCATGGCACCGAACGGACGCCCCGCCCAGACGATCGGCGGGGAGACCGCATGGCAAGCCGGCGGCGGGCGCGCTACCGTCCTGCGTATGGATGACGCGGTAGTGAGCGTGATGTACGGCACGACGATGCGGGGTCTGCCCAACCACCACCGCATCGCACGCGCCGAGTTCCTCGGCGAGACCGTCACTGCGCCGATCTACCGGCTGCTGACCGTCGCTGGCGCCTATCCGCTGCTCCTGCCGACGGACGGTGGTGACGGAGTGGCGGTTCCGTGCGAGCGCTACCGGATTCCCCGGGCGATGTGGGAGGCCAAGGTCGCTGCCGAGCCTGACGGCCTGGTCGTGGGCAAGATCGTCCTCGCCGATGGCACTGCGGTGATCGGGATGCTCGCCGACGAGTCGTGGCTCACGGGGCGCGTGGACGTCGAGGACATCACGCAACACGGCGGCTGGGCCGCGTACGCAGCCTCGATCTGAGCATTCTCGCCTGTCCCGCTATCATGGCGTCCACGCGGGCGTAGCTCAGTTGGTAGAGCGACAGCTTCCCAAGCTGTAGGTCGTGGGTTCGAGACCCATCGCCCGCTCTGTCCTGACCGATGCGATTGGCACCATCTGAGGCGGAGCGTCCTGTTCGACTCATGCGCATTGTCATCAGCCTCTTTCTGATCGCTCTCGTGGGCTTCTGCATGGCCACGACGTACATCACGATCCATGGCAATACGGGGTGGTTCGGCTACTGCCTGCAGTACGGCGCGCTGCGCCCGACAGGGCTCTGCCCGCATCCGCCGCCGGCCGTGTGGAAGACCGTCGCCGTCCTGGTTCCCGCCGTGTTCCTGTACCTCGTGATCGCGCCGCGCAGCTGGCCGATGATGGCGGTGCTCTGGTTTTGGCCGGTGCTCTTCTTGATCGGCTTCGCGCGGTGCCTTGAACTTGCGTTCGGGGCGGCCGGGGGCATCGACGCTCGTCTGATCTTGGCGGCGGTCGGCTGCTTCATCGTCGCGTTCATTCCGGTGATCGGCTGGCGCTGGAATGCCGTCCCCCGCGAGGAGGAGCGACAGCCGTCTGAGATCCTGCGCGGCTTCCTCTTGGCCGGCATCGCATTTCTCGGCGTCGTCGCTGGCTTCGTCTACGTGTCATTCGTGTCCTAGAGCGGTTTTCGCGGAGGACTGCGGCCATGCGGGGCGAACGTCAACCCATGGAGGCGGTGCTCGGTGACATGCGTGGACGGCTGCCCGGGATCTCGCGCGTGGCGCTCGTACCGCTGCTCCTGCTCGGGGTTGTGTCCGCCATCGCCATCGGGGTGGTCGGGTACCGCTTGATCAGCGCCAGTGGGGCATTCGCCGTCGAGCGCGTCGACGTGACCGGAGCCGGACCGGCCTCGCGGGTGGTCGAGCGTTCCGTCCTGACCATCGCTGGCGGGAAGAGCCTGCTGGACGTCGATCCGAACGCACTCGCCGCCACGCTCGGCGCGTTGCCGCGGGTGCAGTCCGCGACCGTGGATCGCGCGTTCCCGCACACCCTCGCCGTGCACGTCGTCCCGGAGCGTCCGGTCGCGATCGCTCCGACCGCCGAGGGGCGCGTCGTGCTCGCGGCTTCCGGCCGTGTGCTCGGAGAGGTGACGCGCGGCAGCCAGGGACTTCCCGTGATCGCGGCAGCTCCTGCGGACATCCCCGGGGCCGGTGGCGTGGTGACCAGCCCCGGCGTGCTGCAGGAGTTGGCGCTCGCCGCGGCACCGCAGCGCGGTCTGCGCTTCCAGGTGATCGGCTACGGCCAAGACGGCCTGACGGCGCGCACGGCGAACGGCATGGCGATTCGCTTCGGGGACAGCGTCGATGTGGCCGTGAAGCTGAAGGTCGCACGGTCGGTCCTGCGTCGGGCGGATACCCGTGTGCAGTACGTCGACGTGAGCGTGCCCGCAGCGCCCGTGATGCGCCAGGACACGCCGGATCCGCTCACGGCCAATGCGCCCCCGCCGACGGCGCCTCCGATCGTCACCGCCGCGTCGAGCGACGCGGCGTCCTCGGTGGCGGATGCGCCGCCGGCTGAGAGCATTCACACCCTCTTCGGATAGGGCTCAAGGTGGGAAGGAGGGGGAACCGCATGACCATCAGCGCCACGTTGAGCCCTGACTGTTGTTCGTCGGCGTCGTTTCGGCTACACTCTCAGTCGGCTCCCGCCCTCGGCGGCGGGCCTTTCGTGTTTCAGGGAACAGGTCTTCACCTCAAGTAGACGTAAAGGGTCGGAGGAAATCATGGCGATGCGCGACGGCGGGGCATATCTGGCGGTGATCAAGGTCGTCGGTGTCGGCGGCGGCGGTACGAACGCTGTCAACCGCATGGTCGACGCGGGTCTGCGTGGCGTGGAGTTCATCGCCGCGAACACCGATGCGCAGGCGCTCCTGATGACGGACGCAGACATCAAGATCCAGCTCGGCTCGAAGATCACGCGCGGCCTCGGCGCCGGCGCGAACCCCGATGTCGGTCGCGAGGCCGCGGTGGAGAGCAAGGAGGAGATCAAGGAGGCCCTGCGCGGCGCCGACATGGTCTTCGTGACGGCCGGCGAGGGCGGCGGCACCGGTACCGGCGCTGCCCCCGTTATCGCCGAGGTCGCCCGCGAGCAGGGTGCACTGACCGTGGGCATCGTGACGCGCCCCTTCGGGTTCGAGGGTCGTCGCCGTTCCGAGCAGGCCGACCGCGGCGTCGAGGAGCTCGCCCAGCATGTCGACACCATCGTCGTCATCCCGAACGATCGCCTGCTCAATCTCGTTGAGCGCCGCACGTCGATCGTTGACGCATTCCAGATGGCCGACGACGTTCTGCGCCAGGGCGTCCAGGGCATCACCGACCTGATCACTATTCCCGGCCTGATCAACCTCGACTTCGCCGACATTCGCACGATCATGCGCGACAGCGGCACGGCACTGATGGGCATCGGTCAGGCCGCCGGCGATCGCCGTGCCGGCGAGGCCGCGCGCGCCGCGATCTCCTCGCCGCTGCTCGAGTCGAGCGTCCAGGGCGCCACCGGCATCCTGCTGAACATCACCGGCGGCCCCGAGCTGGGCCTGTTCGAGGTGAATGACGCAGCCGAGGTCGTGGCCAACGCCGCCGATCAGAACGCGAACATCATCTTCGGCAGCGTCATCGACGAGTCGATGGGCGATCACATCCGCGTGACGGTCGTCGCCACAGGCTTCGATCGCAAGCCGGCCCCGATGCCGCGTCGTCCGCTGGGCGACGAGCGTCCGGCCGAGCCGCGCGCCGAGGGCCTCAGCGCCTTCTCGACCCGCGAGTTCGAGATTCCGGCGCCCACGGCGTTCGAGGTCGATGACGACGCGATCGACGTGCCGAGCTTCCTCAAGCACGACGACTAGGCAGCACATGGCTGGAACTGAGGCAGGCGGCCCGCTCTGGAGCGGCCGGCTCGAGGGTGGCTTGCATCCTGACGTGCTCGCGCTGACGCAGTCGCTCGACATCGATCAGCGACTGCTCCCGTACGACGTGGCGGCCTCGCAGGCGCACGTCCGCATGCTCGGACGGCAGGGCATCATTCCCGCCGCTGAGGCGGCCCAGATCGAAGACGCGCTCGGGCAGGTGCAGATCGACGCGGGTGCCGCCGATGAGGACGTGCACTCGCTGATCGAGCGCCAGCTCGTCGCCATGCTGGGTGATACCGGGCGTCGCGTGCATGCCGGACGCTCGCGCAACGACCAGGTTGCCACGGCCTTTCGTCTCTGGTGCCGAGCGCACGCCCATCGCCTGCAGGTCGCTACGACCGACCTGCAGGAGGCGCTGCTTGGTGTCGCTGATCGCGACGGCACGGCCGTGCTGCCCGCCTTCACCCACCTGCAGCGTGCACAGCCGGTGCCGCTAGCGCACCATGTAGCGGCTCACGCCTGGGCGCTCCAGCGCGATGTCGGTCGGTTCGCTGCCGCGCAGGATGCGGCCAACGTGTCGCCGCTCGGCGCCGGAGCGCTCGCTGGTTCCAGCCTGCCGCTCGATCCCGCCGGCGTTGCAGCTGACCTCGGTATGCGAACGAGCTTCTCGAACTCCCTCGATGCCGTCTCTGACCGCGACTTTGCGGCCGATCTGCTGTACGCGTGCGCGCTCTGCCTGGTGCATTGCTCCCGCATGGGCGAGGAGCTGATCCTCTGGACGTCGCAGGAGTTCGGCTGGGCCGCACTCGCAGACGATGTCGCCACGGGCTCGTCGATGATGCCGCAGAAGAAGAATCCCGACGTGGCGGAGCTCGCGCGCGGCCGGTCCGGTACCGCGATCGGTCGTCTGACGGGACTCCTCGCGACCATGAAGGGCCTGCCGCTCACGTACAACCGCGACCTCCAGGAGGACAAGGAGGGCGTCTTCGCGCAGGTTGATGCCACG
>CAINDT010000258.1 GCA_903847495.1 uncultured Actinomycetes bacterium | reverse complement strand
GTCCAGAAGCTGGTCACGCGCATGCCTTCGAGTGAGTTGATGATCAGCCAGATCAGGCCGGCGTTGATGAAGAACCCGGCGAGGCCGAGCGTCCAGACGGCGAGCGGCAGCGCGAAGCGGATCAGCAGCGGCCAGAGCAGCGCGTTCGCGATGGCGATCCAGATCGCGGCGAGCAGCGCACGCTGCGGATCCATGATCTCGAGGTTTGGCAGGAACGCGGCGGCGACATACAGCGTGCCCGTCGAGATGGCGATGCTGATGAGCGCGCGGATATACGTCCGCGGCTGGCGCAGCGGCCTGTCGTGTCGGCGACCGATCTTCATCCGAGCAACCGCTTCTTCTGCACCTTGCCGAGCGCGTTGCGCGGCAGCTCCTCCACGCGGGTGATCACGCGCGGACGCTTGTGTGGGGCGAGCAGGTCGGCAACGTGCTGCACGAGGGCATCGTCGGTGAGGTCGCTGCCCGGCGCGATCACGACCCAGGCGGCGATGCGCTCGCCGAGGTCGTCGTCGGGAATGCCGAGCACGGCAACCTCGACGACATCGGGGTGCTCGAGCATGGCGGCCTCGATCTCGCCGGCCCCGACCCGGTAACCACCGGTCTTGATCAGATCGGTCGAGCTGCGGCCGACGAGACGGAGCACGCCGGCGTCGTCCAGCGAACCGACGTCGCCCGTGCGGAACCAGCCGTCGTGGAACGCCTCGGCAGTGGCGTCGGGGCGCCCGAGATACTCGTCGAAGAGCGAGGTGCTCCTGATCTCGACGTTGCCGATCGTGTCTGTATCTCCCGCCGGCATGACCGCACCGGCGTCGTCGGTGATGCGGATCTCGACGCCGGGCAGGGCCGTACCGACTGCGCCGGGAATGCGCGGGCCATCATGGCGGGCACTCGCGATCATCAGCGCCTCGCTCATGCCGTAGCGCTCGACGATCTGCTGACCGGTGGCCGCGGTGTACGCCTCGTGGACGCGTGCGGGCAGCGCGGCCGAGCCGGACACGATCAGTCGCGCCTTGCGCAGAGCGGCGGCGATGGCCGGGTCCTCCTCGGCGGCGGCGAGCACGCGCCCGTGCATCGTTGGCACGGCGAAGAGCATCGTCGCGTCGTTGGCGAGCGCGGCGGCGATCGCCTCGGGCGAGAAGCGGCCGACGTGGCGGACACCGCCGCCGAGCCGCAGCGGGCCGACGGTGCCGAGGACGAGTCCGTGCACGTGGAAGAGCGGCAGCGCCTGCGCGACCACGTCGTCGGCCGTCCAGGCCCAGGCGTCGGCGAGCGCATCGAGGTTGGCGGCAACGGCGCGGCGCGACATCACGACGCCCTTGGGTGCACCCGTGGTGCCCGACGTGTAGACGATCAAGGCGGCTGCGTCGGGCGAGACGTCGATCACCGGCAGCGGTGCGTGGGCCTTCGGGTCCACGACGATGCGCGGCAGCGCCGCGAGCGTTGGCGGCAGCTCGGCGGCAGCCGAGGCGAGCACGGCCTGGGGGTGACTGTCACCCGTCTCATGCGCCAGCTCGCGGTCGCCCGAGGCCGGATTGATCGGCACCACCGTCACGCCGGCGACGAGTGCGCCCGCGATGCCGAGGCCGGTCTCCAGTTCCGAGGCGCACCAGAGCGCCACCCGGTCGAGCCCGTGCACGGAGACGGCGACGGCGCCGACGGCGCCGACGAGGTCGTCGCCGTCAAGACGCTCGCCAGCGATCTCGAGCGAGGCGTGGGGGAGTCCGGGCAGCAGGCTGGTCGTCACGCGCGGCAGTCTATCCGGCGGCTAT
>CAINDT010000257.1 GCA_903847495.1 uncultured Actinomycetes bacterium | reverse complement strand
GACAGAGGTGGGGTGAAGGTTGCTCATGGCGAGGTCCCAGCGGGTCGGAGCAGGGTACCAAGCAGCCGAGGCTAGGCCGCGCGCCCGGCGTGCAATGCCTGCAGCAGTTCGCGCTCCAGTGCCGTGGCGTCGGCGTTGCCGAGCAGCTCGAGCGAGCGCGGGCGCGGCAGCGGGATCTCGAGCTCGAGCGTGATGCCCGTGGCGCGCGGACCCAGCACGTAGACACGATCCGACAGCAGCACCGCCTCGCGCACGTCGTGGGTGATCAACACGACGGTCCAGCGTTCGCGTCCCCAGATCTGCTCGAGCCAGAGTTGGAGCTCCGTGCGCGTGAGGGCATCGAGCGCTCCGAACGGCTCGTCGAGCAGGAGGATGTTGCGGCCCTGGGCGACGGTGCGCGCGAATGCGGCGCGCTGACGCATGCCGCCCGACAGCTGGTACGGCCGCGTGGCACCAAACTCGTCGAGGCCGAAGGTGGGCAGGAGCGCCTGGGCCTGTGCGAGTGCCTCGCGCTTGCTCAGCCCGCCCGCCACCTCGCCACCGAGCGCGACGTTTTGCTCGACCGTGCGCCACGGGAAGAGCACGTCGTGCTGGGGCATCCAGGCGAACGGGCTCTGCGTGCGGTTGAGCGGCTCGCCGTCGAGCAGCAGCTCGCCGCTGTCGGCCGGCTCCGTGCCGTTGAGGACCGAGAGGATCGTCGACTTGCCACAGCCGCTGGGGCCGAGGATCGAGACGAACTCGCCGCGCTCGACGTGCAGCGACAGATCGTCGAGGACCTGCAGGTCGCCGAAGGCCTTGCGCAGGCCGCGCACCTCGATCGCCGGCGTGCTCACTGGTTCACCTTCCGTGCGTCGGTGTACCAGGGGATCGTCAGGCGCTGCACGATGAATGTGGCCGCGTAGAGCACGAGCGTCAGCACCGCGGTCACGAGCACGGCGGCCAGCACGAGGTCGGTGCGGAACGAGTTGTCGGCGCCTTGGATGTACACGCCGAGTCCGGTCTCGGCGCCCGCGTACTCCGCGAAGATCGCCGCGACCACGGCGTACGTGATCGCGATGCGCAGGCCGGTGAAGAAGCCGGGCAGTGCCGACGGCAGGCGCACGAGCCGGAAGACCGTCGGCCAGCTCGCGCCCATTGTGCGCAGCAGCGTGACGGCGTCGCGCTCGCTCGACGCGTAGCCGTCGAGCAGGCCGACCACGATCGGGAAGAACGTCACGAGCGCGACGAGCAGGATCTTCGGGGTCAGGCCGAAGCCGAACCAGATCACCACCAGTGGCGCGAGCACCACGAGCGGAATCGTCTGGCTGCCGATCAGCACAGGCATCACCGAGCGGCGGGCGAGCCCCGAGGCGTCGAGCAGGATCGAGATCGCGAACGCGAAGACGACGGAGACTGCGAAGCCGAGCAGGACCTCACGCAGCGTCGGTTGCGTGCTCGCCCACAACGACGCGCGATCGTCCCACCCGGCGCTGAGCACGCGCGATAGGGGCGGCAGTACCTCGTCGCCCAGATTGCCGACGCGCGCGTACACCTCCCAGAGCACGCCCAGCAGACCCACGACGAGCAATGGCGGAAGCACAATGCGAAGAGTGCGACGCATAGAGGAACGGTATCGTCCCTCGGCAGTCGCTTGACCGCGCTTCGGCGCAGAAGGATCCGCTCAGATGACCAGCTTGCCCGCTTCCGCCCTCCGTCGTCTCGCCTTCGCCGCGCTGATGGTCGCGGTCGTTGTTGCGGTGGCGGCGTGTGGTGGCAGCGACTCGTCGTCGAGCACAGTCGCGAGCGGAGAGCCGATGACGGTGCCGGCCCAACCGGCGGAGGTGAAGGTCGCCCTCGACTGGACCCCGAACACGAATCACATCGGCATCTACGTGGCGCAAGAGCTCGGGTACTACGAGGATCAGGACCTGACGGTGAAGCTGCTGCCGTACGCCTCCACGTCGCCCGAGCGGCTCGTCTCGAGCGGTGAGGCCCAGTTCGGCTTCTCGTACTCGAACGGCATCGCCTTCGCCCGTGCCGCGGGCCTCGACGTCGTGCAGGTGTTCGCCAGCATCAGCAAGCAGCAGTACCTGCTCGCCTATCGCGCCGATGACCCCACCATCACAACCCCGAGGGACCTCGACGGCAAGACGTACGCGGGCTTCGGCACGCCGAGCGAGGAGTCCGAGGTCGCCACGGTCATCAAGGGCGATGGCGGCAAAGGCGACTTCAAGAAGGTCGTGCTCGACGCCGCGGCGTACGAGGCCGTGTACAGCGGGCGCGCCGACTTCACCATCTCGGCATCGACCTGGGAGGGTGTGGAGGCCGAGGTCAACGGCAAGCCCATGAAGTACTTCGACCCCGCCGATTACGGGTATCCGGACAACTACTCGAACACGATCAT
>CAINDT010000256.1 GCA_903847495.1 uncultured Actinomycetes bacterium | reverse complement strand
GGCAGAGGCGTACGACGGCCGCAACCTGCTCGGTCGAGCCCGGCAGCACCACGGCACCCGGCACCTCGCGCTGATTCTTCAGTCCGTCGCACTCGTAGACGCGCAACTGCGCGCTGTCCGTGACAACCCAATCGGGCCCGACGATGTCACGTGCCCGCGCGGCGATCTCGAGCACGGGCGATGGTGCGACCGCTGCCATGTCCGGCAGGGTACCGGCTCAGCGCTGGTTAAGCCCGAGCGCGTCGCGCACGAGGCGCTCCTGCTCGATCTTGTGATCCGGCGGATAGCCCTCGGACGGGCTGGCGCGCCACGGGCGACCCGCGTAGCGGAGGCGGATGCTCGGCGCGGCCATCTCGAGGCGATGGCGGATCGACCGCCACGCGCCCATGTTGGCCGGCTCCTCCTGCACCCACACCAGCTCCTCGACGCTCGGATAGCCGGCGAGCGTGCGCGCCAGCGTCTCGGTCGGAAACGGGTAGAGCTGCTCGAGGCGCACGATCGCGGTGCCGTCCTCCGGCGTGTACTCGGGGTGGCGCTTGAGGTCGTAGTAGACCTTGCCGCTGCAGACGATCACGCGCGAGATGTCGTCGCGGAAGTCGGCCACGGCCTTGTCATCGATGATCTTGTTGAACGATCCGTGCGTGAGGTCCTCGATGTTCGAGGCCGCGTCCTTGAGGCGCAGCAGCGACTTCGGCGTCATCACGATCAGCGGGCGGCGCTCCGGGGCGAGTGCCTGGCGGCGCAGCATGTGGAAGCACTGCGCGGCGGTCGTCGGGTAGACGATCGTGCAGTTGTCCTCGGCGGCCAGCTTGAGGAAGCGCTCGAGGCGCGCGGACGAGTGCTCCGGGCCGCTGCCCTCGTAGGCGTGGGGGAGCAGCAGCGTCAGGCGCGACTCGTCGCCCCACTTGGTGCGGCCGCTCATGATGAACTGGTCGACGATCACCTGAGCGACGTTGACGAAGTCGCCGAACTGCGCCTCCCACAGCACGAGCGAGTCGGGGCGCGTGGTGGAGTAGCCGTACTCGAAGCCGAGGCACGCGGTCTCCGTCAGCGGCGCGTTGCGCACCTCGAAGCCGGCGCGGGCGCCGCTGATGTGCTCGAGCGGCGCGTACTCCTCGCCCGTGTCGGCGTCGTGCAGCACGGCGTGGCGGTGCGCGAACGTGCCGCGCTCGGCGTCTTGGCCGGTCAGGCGGATCGGCGTGCCCTCCTCCAGCAGCGTGGCGTAGGCGAGCGCCTCGGCGTGGCCCCACTCGATGCCGCCGTCGGGTCCGAGCGCCTCGCGGCGGCGCTCGAGCACGGCCTTGAGCTTGTCGTTGACGTGGAAGCCCTCCGGGACCGTCAGCAGCTCGTCGGTGAGACGGACGAGCTGTGCGGCGGCGACGCCGGTCTCGATGTTCGTGCGCGACGGCGACGAGAACGTCGGCATCGGCTCGTCGACGGTGATGTGGCGGATCTCATCGTGCGCCTGCTTCAGCTTGGCGCTGACGCGCTCGCGCATCTCCTCGACCTCATCGGTCGTCATCACGCCGTCAGCGACGAGCTTGTTGGCGTAGATCGTGGCGACACGCGGATGCGCATCGATCGCCTTGTACATCAGCGGCTGCGTGTAGCTGGGCTCGTCGCCCTCGTTGTGGCCCCAGCGGCGATAGCCGATCAGGTCGATCAGGATGTCCTTGCCGAAGCGCGTGCGGTACGCCATCGCGAGGCGCACGGCGGCACGGCAGGCGTCGACGTCGTCGGCGTTGACGTGGATGATCGGCACGTCATAGCCCTTGGCGATGTCGGAGCAGTGGCGCGTGGAGCGGCCGTCGCCCGGATCGGTCGTGAAGCCCACCTGGTTGTCCGCGATGATGTGCAGCGAGCCGCCGACGGTGTAGCCCGGCAGGCCCTGCAGGTTGAGGGTCTCCGCCACGACGCCCTGGCCGGGGAAGGCCGCGTCGCCGTGAATCTGAATCGCGAGGGCGCGCTTCGGGTCGTGCTCCGTGCTCGACGGCTTCTGCCAGTCCGTCTGCAGGGCGCGGGTGCGTCCGACGACCACGGGGTTGATGAACTCGAGATGCGATGGGTTCGGCATCAGCGCCAGGCGCACCTCGCGTGTGACACCGGGCTCGACCTCGAGCTGGCGTACGCCGTTCGCGCCGTAGTGGTACTTGACGTCGCCCGTGCCGCCCGCGGGCATCAGCGTCTCGACGTGCGAGTCGGTCTCGCCCTCGAACTCGGCGAGGATCTGCGTGTAGGGCAGGCGGAGCACGTGGGCCTGCACGTTGAGGCGGCCGCGGTGCGCCATGCCGAGCGAGATGTCCTCGATGCCCTCGCGGGCCGCCAGCAAGACGGCCTCGTCGAGCATGAGGATCATCGTGTCGAGTCCCTCGATCGAGAACTGCTTGGCGCCGAGGAACGTGCGCTTGAGGAACGACTCGAGTCCCTCGACGCGCAGCAGGCGGACGAGCTGGCGACGCTTCTCCTCGGGCGTGCCCTCGATCCAGAAGGCGCGCGACTCGATCGCCTCGCGGAGCCAGGCGCGCTCGCGGTGCGAGCGGATGTGCTCGATCTCGTACGCGATCGAGCCGCAGTAGATCTCGGCCAGATGATCGAGGACGCTCTTGAGCGTGTCGCCCTCGACGAACGTGCGCAGCGGCGCGGCCGGGACGGACTCGAGGGCGTGCTCGTCGAGCTCGAGGAACGACGGGTCGAGCGCGGGGTCGCCGGGGGGCTCGGAGCCGAGCGGGTCGAGCTTCGCGGCGAGGTGGCCATGGGTGCGATACGACTTGACCATCGACATGCCGGCGCTCATGTAGGTGAGCAGCTCTTCGGGCGTGACGTCCTTCGGCAGCGGACCGATCGCCTCGGGGCCTTCGACATGGGGACGCCACGTCCCCGTCGTCTCCGCGGAGGTCTCGCCGCTCTGGTTCGTGGTCTTCTCGGGCGTTGCCGACATGTGTTTGACACCCCGTCAGAGCCGTGATTTCGGCGGCGACGACGCGTGACCGCAGGGTAGCGCGACGTGCCCCCTCACGTGCGCGCGAGGTGACAAGTAGGCGGAAAGCCGTGCTACCGTCCGCGGCGCTGATGGGCAAGAGACTGATTATCTGCGAGAAGGCGAGCGTCCAGCGCGATGTGGCCGGCGCGCTGCCGGGCACGTTCAAGAAGAACGGCGACCTGTTCGAGAGCGACGACTTCGTCGTGGGCGCCGCCTCGGGGCACCTCGTGGAGCAGCTCGAGCCCGACGAGTACGACGCGAAGTACAAGCGCTGGAAGTTCGAGGACCTGCCGATCATCCCGGAGACGCCGCAGTACGAGGCGCGCGGCGATCGGGCCGTCAAGCAGCTCGCCGTGCTGCACCGTGCGATGAAGCGCAAGGACGTCGACATCATCGTCAACGCCTGCGACGCCGGCCGCGAGGGCGAGTTGATCTTCAAGCTGATCTACCAGACGTCGGGCGTCGCCAAGCCCGTCGAGCGCGCCTGGTTCTCGTCGATGACGAAGGGCGCGCTGCGCGACGCCTTCGACCATCTGCTCGACGACGATCAGATGAAGCCGCTCGAGGCCGCTGCCCGCGCCCGCGAGACCGCGGACTGGCTCGTCGGGTACAACGCCACGCGCGCCGCCACGGTGAAGGTCGGCTCGCCGCGCAACCCGATTCCGATCGGTCGCGTCAAGACCCCGACGCTCGCGCTGATCGCGCGCCGTGACGAGGAGATCAAGGCGTTCATCCCCGTGCCGTTCTGGGAGGTCGTCGCCGACTTCACCAGCCAGTCCGGCAAGCCGTACGGCGGGAAGTGGTTCGACGGTCCGCGCAAGAGCACGCCGACCGGCGACGAGGCCGAGTCGATCGCCGCCGCCGTCCGCGCCGCGAGCGACGCCAAGGTCGTGCGCGTCGAGAAGAGCCCGCGCGTCGAGCAGCCGAAGCTCCTGTTCGACCTGACGAGCCTGCAGCGCGAGGCGAACTCGAAGTTCGGCTTCACCGCCAAGCGCACGCTGGCTGCGGCGCAGTCGCTCTACGACACGCACAAGCTGCTGACGTACCCGCGCACCAACTCGAAGTACCTCACGACCGACATGGTCGATTCGCTCAAGGGCATCGCCGCCAACGTCGGTGGCGCGGACGCGCAGTACGCCAAGGCCGGCCAGTACGTCGCCGGGCTCGCCTCGCTGCCGCTCGGGCGCGTCGTGGCCGACGACAAGGTCGGCGATCACCACGCGATCATCCCGACCGACGGTCCCCAGGACCTGGCCGGCATCGGGCCCGATGAGCGCAAGATCTACGACCTCGTTGCGCGCCGCTTCCTCGCCGCGTTCCACCCGCCGGCGAAGAAGGAGGTCACCTCCGTCGACACGGAGGCTGCCGGCCATCTGTTCCGCTCGTCCGGCACGGTGATCGTCGATCCCGGCTTCCTCGCGGTCTACGACACGGCCGCGCCGGTCGAACCCGAGGTTGCGTCCGAGGCCGAGCCGGAGGAGACGAGCGAGGACGAGCAGAGCGAGAAGACGCTGCTGCCTGCGCTCGCCGAGGGCGAGACGAGCGCGATCGACGACGTGCAGGTGCTCGCCAAGGAGACGTCGCCGCCGCGGCACTTCACCGAGAACTCGCTGCTCCAGGCGATGGAGACGGCCGGCAAGCTGGTCGACGAGGAGGAGCTCGCCGAGGCGATGCGCGACTCTGGGCTCGGCACGCCGGCCACGCGCGCCCAGACGATCGAGGATCTCATCTCGAACCGCTACATCGAGCGCGAGGGGCGCCAGCTGCGCGCCACGCCGAAGGGTCTCGCCGTCATCAAGATGCTCGGCGATCTGGACATCACCAGCCCGTCGCTGACCGGCGAGTGGGAGCACCGCCTGCAGCGGATCCAGGAGGGCGAGGAGTCGAGCGAGGCGTTCATGCGCGACATCCGCGCGTACACGACCAAGATCGTCGACTGGTTCTCCGACAAGGATCGCGACGCGATGAAGATCGAGCGTCGCGAGATCGGTCCGTGCCCCTGGTGCGACGGCACGATCGTCGAGATGCCTGTGTCGTACTCGTGCACCTCGTACAAGTCGAAGAAGGAGCCCGGCTGCGGGTACACCCTGTGGCGTCAGCAGGGCACGAAGGAAGTGACGCCCGAGGAGGCCGAGGAGCTCGTCCGCCAGAAGATCGATCCGGCAACGCTTGCCGCGGCCGGTGTTCGCGAGCTCGGCGCGCATCCGGAGACGGGTCTCGCCGTGACGGCGCGCATCGGCCGCTACGGCCCGTACGTCACCGAGGCGCTCCCCGAGGACGCGCCGGCCAAGGCGAAGGGGCGTACCGCGTCGCTGATGAAGGACATGACGTTCGAGACCGTCACGCTCGACGACGCCGTCCGCCTGCTGATGCTGCCGCGCACGATCATGGCCGCCGACGGCGAGGAGATCATGGTCGCCAATGGTCGCTACGGGCCGTACATCAAGAAGGGCACGGACACGCGCTCGCTCGAGAGCGAGGAGCAGCTCTTCACGCTCACGCTCGAGCAGGCCGAGGAGATCCTCGCCAAGCCGAAGGAGCGCCGTGGCCGCTCGCAGCCGGCGACGATGGCCGAGCTCGGCCCCGATCCGGTGACCGGCGGCACGATCGCGATGAAGTCCGGCCGCTACGGCCCGTACGTGACCGACGGCGAGACGAACGCGAGCATTCCCAAGGACATCGATCCGGGCAGCGTCACGCCCGAGCTCGCGGCGCAGCTGCTGGCCGACCGCCGGGCGGCGGGCGGCGGCAAGAAGAAGCGCGCCACCAAGAAGAAGAGCTGACGCCGCTGGCCGCCGCCCCGCGCGGCGGAGCGGTCTGGCGTAGATTCAGCAGATGCGGCGCATCCTCTGCCTGCTCCTGCTCGCGCTGCTGGTGACCGCCTGCGGCGGCGAGGATGTGGCGGTGGAGGAGGTCGAGACCGCGGTGGTGGTCACGCTCTGGCCGAACGGCGAGGCGCAGGGGAGTCCGCTCACGGCGCAGCTCGCGTGCGGTCCAGCCATCGGCTCGCTGCCCGACAACGCCGCCGCCTGCACGGTCTTGGGTGGAGAGGACGGCCGCATGGCGCTCGCCCCCGTCCCTGCCGACGCGATGTGCACGGAGCTCTACGGCGGCCCGGCCGAGGCGCGCATCGTGGGGATGGTCGCTGGCGAGCCCGTTGACGCGCGCCTGTCGCGCGTCAACGGCTGCGAGATCGAGCGCTGGCAGGTGCTCAGAGCCCTCCTACCAGCGGCCGAGCTGCCGGTCTAGCGCTCCTCGATCGCCCAGGCCGCCTGGTAGCAGCGCAGGACGTCATCGACCGTCCATGCGTGCGGGGCGACCGTGATGAAGTAGTCGTCCATCGCGGCCTCGGCGAGCGCGGGGAGGTCCTCCTCCTTCACGCCCGTCGAGCGCAGCGTCGGGAAGTCGATCTCCTTCAGCAGCGCCTTGGCGGCCGCGACGGCGCGCGAGCCGTCCTTCGTGCCGTCCTGGGGCGCGCCCATCGCGTCGGCGATGCGCTCGAAGAGCTCGGGCTCGGCCGTGCGGTCGATGTCCATCGTCTCGGCCATCACGAGGCCGATCGTGAGGCCGTGTGGCAGTCCATACTTGCCGCCGATCGCCTGCGCGATCGAGTGCTCGGAGCCGCAGTCGGCGATGTTCATGCAGAGGCCGCCGAGCAGCGAGCACGCGGCCATGCGCGAGCGGGCGCCGGCATCGGAGCCGTTGCTGATCGCGGTGGGCAGCGCCTCGACGCCGTAGCGGATTGACTCGAACGCGATGCCGTTGCCGATCGGCGAGCGCGCCTTCACGGCGACGGCGGCGATTGCCTGTGCGATCGCGTCAATGCCGGCGTACATGGTCGGCGCGGGCGGCAGGCCGTGCGTCAGCTCGGGATCGACGATCGCGTACTTGGCGCGCACCGTCGGATGCGCGATGCCCTTCTTGAGGTGCGTCTCGGAGTCGGTCACGACGATGCCGCCGGAGACCTCCGAGCCGGTGCCCGACGTTGTCGGGACGGTGATGAAGAGCACCGGCGACTCGGTGTACGTCGCGTTGCCCGCAGCCCACTCGTCGTACGCGATGCCGCTGCCGTAGACGAGACGCGCGGCCTTCGCCGTGTCCATCGCGGAGCCGCCGCCGATCGCGATCAGGGCGTCGGCCTTCACGTCCGCGAGGGCAGCGGCGCTGGCGGCGACCTCATCGGTCGTCGGCTCGCCCGGCTCCTTGATCCACGTGGTGATCGTGCCCGGCGAGGCGTTCAGCGCCTTGACGATGGCGGGGTGCTCGGAGACGGCGCGATCGATGATCACGACGGTGCTCTGCACGCCCTCTTCCGCGAGAATCGCGGGCAGGCGGCTGATCTCGCCGTCGCCGAAGCGGATGCGGATCGGAAGGTGGTTGCCGAAGGCGGCGAGCGGCTCGAGCATGGCGTGGTCTCCTCAGGGCGGTGCTGGCGGGAGGGTAGACGATGGGACGACCTGAGGGCCTTGAGGTGGCTCGGTCGGAAACGGCCGATTCACCTCAAGGTCATCAGGTCGCCGTGGTTGATCAGCTCTGGAAGCAGTGGTGTTGACTGCGGGGGATGTCGCAACCGGGCGACGCGATGACCTCGAGGTGAATCGGTCGTTGCCGACCGGGCCACCTCGAGGCCTTCGCGGCGTCAAACGACTGAGGGGCGGCCGAGGCCGCCCCTCAGGGGAGTTCGGGGTTGTGCGGCAGTCTC
>CAINDT010000255.1 GCA_903847495.1 uncultured Actinomycetes bacterium | reverse complement strand
CCCGTAGGCGATGCGCTCGAGCTCCATCACGGGGTAGCCCACGGCGGCGCACATGCGGCGTACCTGGCGGTTCTTCCCTTCCTTGATCGTGATCTCGAGCTCTGCACCACCCGAGCGCGCGGCGATCATCGAGACCTCGGCCGGCCGCGTGCGGCCGTCGTCGAGGTGCACGCCCTGGGTGAGCTTGCGCAGCGCAGCGGATCCCGGCAGACCGCGCACGATCGCCCGGTACGTCTTCGGCACGCCATGCCTGGGGTGAGCAAGCTTGTGGGCCAGGTCGCCATCGTTCGTCAGGAGCAGGAGCCCGCTCGTCATCGCGTCGAGGCGCCCTACGGGGACGACACGCTCGATCACGTCGAGCAGGTCGATCACGGTCGGGCGCCCCTCGGGATCGCTCATCGTCGTGACGTAGCCGACGGGCTTGTTCAGCACCATGTACGTCAGGCGCTCGGCTTCGACGGGGCGCCCATCCACGGCGACGACCGCACCGGGCACCACCTGCGAACCGGCCTGCGCGATCGAGCCGTTGATCGTGACGCGCCCCTCGGCGATCAGCGCGTCGGCGCCGCGACGGGACGCCACGCCGCTCTGCGCGAGGTACTTGTTGAGCCGGATCGAGGATGCCGTGGAGTCAGCCACGGCCTCAGTGTCTCAGGCTGTGGCGTCGGGTGCGGCGTCGGCCGTCTCTGCAGCGGCGGGCGTCTCGGTCTCGCCGGGCACCTCAGCCGTTCCGGCAGCACCGGGTTCTTCGATCGCGACGGCCTGCGTCGCGGCCATCGCCTGCAGGCGATCACGCACCTCGGCGGCGTCGGGCAGGTCGTCGCCGAGTTCCTCGAGCAGCGGCAGCGAATGGCGCCCCTCCTCCAGGCCGAACACGCGGTCAAAGCGCACGGTCGTGCGGTACAGGATCGGATTGCCGGGGCGATCCGACCGACCGGCCTCCTCGATCAGGCCGCGCTCGAGCAGGCTCTTGATCGGATTATCGGCGGCCACGCCGCGGATGCGCGAGATCTCGGGACGACTGACCGGCCCGGCGTAGGCCACGACGGCGAGCGTCTCGAGCGCGGCGCGCGAGAGCGGCCGCTGCGAGAGCTGATCGAGCAGGCGGGCGCAGGCCACAGCGGTCTCGTCGGCGGCCCGTAGTGCCCAGCCGCCAGCCACGCGCTCGAGCACGACGCCGGAGAGGCCCTCGGCGTGGCGCTGCCCGACAAGCTGCAGCGCCTCCTCCACGTCGGGCTCGGACAGGTTCGACGCCCCGGCGAGCGCACGCTCGTCGAGCGGCTCCGAGGTGATGAACAGCAGCGCCTCGATGACCCGCGCGTTGGCGACGTGTCGCGGCTCGACGCTCATGCCGCGGTGGGCACCGAGCTGAGCTGGCGGGTGGCGAGACGCATGCGGATCGGCGCGAAGGGCGCGTCTTGCTCGGCGACGACTTCGCCGCCGCGGATCAGGTCGAGCACGGCCCAGAACGCCGCGGCCTGCTCGGCACGCCCGAGTCCCTTGACGGCGTCGTCGAAGGAGCAGGTGCCGGTCTCCCGCACGGCACGACGCACGTGATCGAGCAGGCGGGCGAGCGGAATGCGGCGGCGCAGCACGTGGATCGGCTGAGCCGACTCCTCGGTGCGCGTGATCGCCATGCGCAGAGCGGCCACGAGCATGTCCGGGTCGCCCGTCCCCTCCTCGTCCTCGAGCTTCGGACGGGGCGGTCGCAGCGCTGGTGGGCCGTCGCGGAACACGCGGCGACCGACCTGATCAAGACGGTCGCTGAGCCACTGCGCGGCGGCCTGGGCGCGCGCGTACTCGGCCAGGCGCGCCGCCAGCTCCTCGGCCGCCTCCTGCGCGTCCGGCATGTCGTCGACCTCATCGGGCGTCAGCAGCAGGCGGATCTTCAGCTCGAGGAGCGCCGCAACCAGCACGAGGAACTCGCTGGCGCTCTCGAGATCGATCTCGCCCTCCTCCTCGATCTGCGCGAGGTACCGCAGGCAGACGTCGGCGACGGGCACCTCGCCCAAGTCGACGACATCGCGGAGGACCAGGGCCAAGAGCAAGTCGAAGGGGCCGGCGAACGGCTCGAGGTCGAGATCCAGCTGGAGGGCGGAGGATGCAGGCATCGGTTCTCAGGCTAGTGCGGGTGTCGGATGCCACCACGTTCGCCGACCGGCACGCCCGCCCTGCAACTGGATCTCGACCTCGAGCCGTTCGCGTGGATCCTTGAGGCAGACGCTCCTCGATGGGATGCATGGCGACGGTGGGGTCGGTGACGGCGGCTTACGCCACCGACACCGACCCCACCGTGGCCTGGATCTCGGCGAACAGCGCCTGATCCGGGCGCACACGGTAGGCGGTCCCCAACCTGAGGCGCCGCTGCCCCGACGACGTCCGGATATCCACCACGACCGGATGGTCCCCGTGGAACTCCTCGCAGATGTGCCGGAGGCGCTCGATCGCGTCGGCCGGTGCCGTGCGGGCGTCGACCTCGATGCGGACGATGCCGATCACGGGGACGGCGTCGAACGGCAGCACCTCGAACGCGACGAGCTTCGTCTCGCCACCGCCGCGCTGATCGACGCGCCCCTTGACGATCACGATGCGGTCCTGCTCGAGGTGCATGCGCGACGCGATGAAGGCCTTTGAGAAGACGACGACCTCGACGACGCCCGTGGTGTCCTCGAGCTGGACGAACGCCATCGGATCGCCCTTCTTCGTCATCGTCTGACGGATGCTGGACACGAGGCCGCCGATCATGACGGTCTCGCCCTCCTTGCGGTGCTCGAGATCGCGGATCGGCAGGTCGACCTTGCGGGTCAGCTGGTCGGCGATGTCGGACAAGGGATGGCTGGAGACATAGATGCCGAGCGTCTCGCGCTCTCCCGCCAGCAGCTCCTTCTTCTCGAACTCGCCGGCCGGCACGGGCGGATGCGAGCCGCCACCGCCACCGCCGACCGACGCGTCATCAAGCCCCTCGAAGAGGTTCGTCTGCCCGGCGTGGCGATCGGCCTGCGACTTGCGGCCCGACTGCACGGCCTGATCGAGCACCAGCAGCATGCCGCGGCGCGGATCGCCGGTGGTGTCAAGTGCGCCGGCGCGGATCAGACTCTCGAGCACGCGGCTCGAGACGTGCTGCGCGTCGACGCGCTCGGCGACGTCCCAGACGGAGATGAAGCGGCCGCCCTCCTCGCGCGCCTCGATGATCGCGCGCACGGCGTTCTCGCCCACGTTCTTGACGGCACTGAGGCCGAAGCGGATCTTCCCCTCCACCACCGCGAAGTCGCGCTGCGACGAGTTCACGTCCGGCGGCAGGACCTCGAGCCCCATCGACTCGCACTCGGCGACGTAGAACGGCACCTTGTCCTTGGTGTCCATCACCGAGGAGATCAGCGCCGCCATGTACTCGGCCGGGTAGTTGGCCTTGAGGTACGCGGTGCGGTACGAGATCAGGGCGTAGCAGGCGGCGTGCGATTTGTTGAACGAGTACTCGGCCGAGCGCTCGTTCTCGTCCCACATGTTCGCCGCGACCTGGGCGTCGACGCCGTTCGCCGCGCAGCCCTCGATGAAGCGCGGCTTCAGCGACGCCATCAGCTCGGCGTTCTTCTTGCCGATCGCCTTGCGGAGATCGTCGGCCTCGGAGGGGCTGAAGCCCGCCAGCTCCTTGGCGATCAGCATCGACTGCTCTTGGTAGATGTAGACGCCCATCGTCGACGCGAGGATCGGCTCGAGGCGCGGATCAGCGAAGGTGACGGGCTCCTGCCCGTTCTTGCGCCGCGCGTAGGTGGGGATGTTCTGCATCGGGCCCGGGCGATACAGCGCCACGAGCGCCACGAGGTCCTCGAACTGGGTGGGCTTGACCTGCCGCAGCGAGTCGCGCATGCCGGTGCTCTCGAACTGGAAGACACCGGTCGCGTCGCCCTTGCGGAGCATCGCGTAGGTAGGCTCGTCGTCGAGCGGGAGGTTCGGGATGTCGATGCGGACGCCCTGCGACTCCTCGATCAGGCGCACCGCCTCGTCGATCACGTCGAGGTTGCGGAGGCCGAGGAAGTCCATCTTGAGCAGACCGAGTGCCTCGATATCGCCCATCGCGTACTGCGTGACGAGTTCGGAGTCGACGCCCTTGCGCTGCAGCGGCACGTACTCGACCAGCGGCCGGTCGCCGATCACGACGGCAGCGGCGTGGATCGAGTCCTGGCGCACGAGACCCTCGAGCGGGCGCGCCATGTCGATCAGTTCCTTGGCGGTGATCTCGCGTCCGTCGTCCGAGCGCCCGATCGGCGTCGGATCGTCGTACATCTCGCGGAGCTCCTGGCCGGGCTGCAGGCTCTCGTCAAAGCCGACCTTGACGCCGTCGGGGATGCCCTTGGCGATGCGATCGACGGTGCCGTACGGGAGACCAAGCACCCGGCCGGTGTCGCGCGTGGCCTGCTTGGCGGCGAGCTTGCCAAAGGTGATGATCTGCGCCACGCGCTCGCGCCCGTACTTCTCGACGACGTAGTTCATCACGCGCTCGCGCCCATGCACGGAGAAGTCGATGTCGATGTCGGGCATGGACTTGCGGCCCGGGTTGAGGAAGCGCTCGAACAGCAGGTCGTAGCGGATCGGATCGACGTCGGTGATCTCGAGGCAGTACGCGACGAGGGAGCCGGCGGCCGAGCCGCGACCCGGCCCCACGCCGATGCCCTCACGCTTGGCGAAGCCGACGAAGTCCCACGTGACCAGGAAGTAGTCGGCGAAGCCCATCTCGCGGATCGTCGCCAGCTCGAAGGCGAGACGGTCGTGGAGATCCTGCGTGGCCGCGGGGTAGCGGCGCGCCAGCCCCTCCTCGCAGAGGCGCGTGAGGTACGCGAAGGCGTCCTCGCCGTTCGGCACGTCGTACTTCGGCAGGCGGATCGCACCGAGCTCGAGCTCGACGTTGCAGCGCTCCGCGATCTCGAGCGTCGGCGACATGAGGTCGCGCCCGTACGGCGCGAACACGCGCTGCATCTCGTCCGGCGTCTTGAGGAAGAACTCCTTGTTCGGGAACTTGAAGCGCTTGTCGTTGGCCAGCACGTCGCCCGTCTGGATGCAGAGCAGCACCTCGTGCGGATCGGCATCTTCGGCGCGCAGGTAGTGCACGTCACCGGTGCCGACGGTGGTCAGGCCGAGCTCGTCGGCCAGCTTGATCAGCACCGGGTTGACCTGGTGGTGCTCCTCGAGGTCGGCATCCTGGATCTCGACGTAGAAGTTCTCCCGGCCGAAGATCTGGATCATCAGATCCATCTCCTCGCGCGCGGCGCTCTCGTCGCCCTTCATGATCGCCTGGTTGACG
Source organism: uncultured Actinomycetes bacterium (assembly GCA_903847495.1). Classification (GTDB taxonomy): domain Bacteria; phylum Actinomycetota; class Thermoleophilia; order Gaiellales; family F1-60-MAGs149; genus F1-60-MAGs149. The sequence continues at coordinate 2,769 of CAINDT010000255.1, read as the reverse complement.
CGGCTGGCCAGGCAGCCGCTCAGCGCGATCAGGCCCTGGGAATGCTGCTGCAGCAGGTCGAGATCGACGCGCGGCTTGTAGTGGTAGCCCTCGAGGTAGCCGAGGGTGACCAGCTTGACGAGGTTGTGGTACCCCTCGAGATCCTTGGCCAGCAGGGTCAGGTGCGCCCAGTCGCGGCGTCCGGCGGGCTCCTTCGCGCGGCGGTCCTCGACGAGGTAGATCTCGCAGCCGATGATCGGCTTGATACCGGCCTTCGTGGCGGTCCGGTAGAGATCGACCGAGCCCGCCATCGAGCCGTGATCCGTGATCGTGACTGCTGGCATCTCGAGCTCGATCGAGCGCTTCACCAGCTCGCTGACGCGGCAGGCGCCATCGAGGATCGAGTACTCGGAATGACAGTGGAGGTGGACGAACTCGGCAGGCACGGGAGAACCATCCTAGTCCGCCGGGCGGCGGATGCGGATCGGGGCGAATCCGACCTTGGATACCCTCCCTCCCATGTCCAACGAGCTCATCGTCCGCCGCGCCACCACGCGCGATGTCGGAGCGATCCGTGCGCTCGTCGATCAGTACGCCGGCAAGGTCCTGCTCGTGAAGGAGACCGTCACGCTGTACGAGGACGTGCAGGAGTTCTGGGTCGCGGTGGACGGCGACCGGATCGTCGGCTGCGGCGCACTGCACATCCTCTGGGAGGACCTCGGCGAGATCCGCACCGTCGCCGTCGATCGCGAAGCCAAGCGCCGAGGCGTTGGCGGTCTGATCGTGCAGCGACTGATCGAGCACGGCCGCGAGCTCGGCATCGAGCGCATCTTCGTGCTGACGTTCGAGACGTCGTTCTTCAGCCGTCATGGCTTCCGCGAGATCGAGGGCACGCCCGTCACGCCCGAGGTCTACAACGAGATGCGCCGCTCCTACGACCGCGGTATCGCGGAGTTCCTCGACCTCGAGTACGTGAAGCCGAACACTCTCGGCAACACGCGCATGCTGCTGACGCTCTAGCGGGGACGCGCGACGCTACGGGGTGACGGTGCCCTTGCCGTTGGCCGTATCGACCTGGATGCACGGGCCGCTGATCATGTCGTTGGCGTCGGCCACCACCCGCGTCTGCGCAGAGCGACAGTCCACGAGGTCCCCGCCGTGCCCATCGCGGGCGTTGATCACGTCGGGCCCGAACGATCCGACCAGCGTGTCGCGCCCGAGGCCGCCCACGAGGAGGTGCCTGCCGCTGCCGGTGGCTATGAGCACATCAGCACCCGGACCGCCGTCGCCGACACTCGATGCGCCGCCGACGAGCAGCGTGTCGCGGCCGAGGCCGCCCCAGAGCGACGAGCCAGCCACGGACGATGAGAGGTGATCGCGGCCAGGTCCGCCGAAGCCGGTACCCACCGCCGTCAGCGCGATCCGGTTCGGACCGGCTGTGCCGAAGGCGATGCCACCGACCGTGACCTGCTTGGCGCTGGCCGGGCGGCAGATGATCTGGCCAAGCACGCGGTGCCCCTTGTCCGCAGCCGACGGCTGCACCTTGACACCGGTGGAGGTCAGCGAGGCGAGGCCGATCTCGTCGACGGGGCCGGACGTCATCGCGTCCACGTTGATCAGGTGTTCGCCCTTCGGGCACTTCATGCTGAACGCCGTGCCACCACGCGACGTGGAGGTGATGGTCCGCGTCTGCGGATCGACGCCGCCCGCGATGCTGTCGGTGATCGCCGTTAGCTGCTCTGACAGCGATGCCGCCTGTGCCGCGGTCAGCTTCTTCGCAGCTGGCGAAGTCCACGCGTAGGGGTAGGACTGGCCCGACGGCGAGCCCGTGTACTTGGCGACGAAGGTGTACGACGTGCCCTCCGCGTACGGGAAGTCAATCGTCGCGACGCCGTTGGTCAGCGCGCCCTGCCCGACCGTGGCGCGCGTAGATGCGTCGACCAGCGTGACCGTGCCGGTCGTCGTCGCGGGCGTCACCGCCACCGATGCCGTTGCGGAGGCGGCGCTGCCGTCCGTCAGGGTGATGCCGCTCACCGACACGCCGGTGCCGCCGGTGACCGGAATCGTGTAGGTCGGCGTGGTCGCGGGCGTGTTCCACGCATTGCCCTTGTAGACGACGGCGATGTTCGACGTACCGTTGACCGCCGGGATCCAGTTGATCGTGGCCTTTCCGCTCGTGAGATCCGCGCTCGCCACGTCGACGCCGTTGTCCCGGATGCCGACCCGGCCGCCGTCTGCCTTGGTCGTGACGGTGACTTTGATCGGGTACGTCTTGCCCGCGACCGCGCCGCCGGTTGGGATGCCCGATGCCGAGATCGACGAGGCTGCAGCCGGCGAGTTCCACGCGTAGGGGTAGGCCTGGCCGACCGGCGTGCCCGTGTACTTGGCGATGAAGGTGTAGGACTTCCCAATCTTGTACGGGAACTTCACTGTCGCCACGCCGTTGACGATCGCGCCCTGACCGACTGCCGCCTTCGTAGCCGTGTCGATCAGCGCGACCATCCCGGTCGTCGTGGCGGGTGAAACCGTCACCGACGCCTGCGCTTGCGTTGTGCTGCCGGGAATCAGGCCGACGTCGTCGATCGAGACGCCAGTGCCGCCGGTGACCGGAACCGAGTACGTCTTCGTCGTGGCGGGCGTGTTCCACCCGTTGCCCTTGTACACCGCCGTGAGCTTCGACGTGCCGTCGACGGCCGGCGTCCAGTAGATCGTGGCCTTGCCGCTGGTAAGGGTGGCGCTCGCCACGCTCACACCGTTGTCTTGAATCGCGACGGTGCCGGCGTCCTGGCT
>CAINDT010000254.1 GCA_903847495.1 uncultured Actinomycetes bacterium | reverse complement strand
GGGCCCTAACGTCGAGGCCCTAGAACAGCCCGACGACCGTGCCGTCGTCGGCCAGGTCGATCGCGTTCGCGGCCGGCACAGCACCGAGGCCCGGCATCTGCAGCATCTCGCCGCACAGCGGCACCAGCATGCCGGCACCCGTGTACGAGCGGATGTCACGGATCGGCACGGTGAAGCCGGTCGGGCGGTTGCGCAGCGTCGGATCATGCGACAGCGACAGGTGCGACTTCGCCATGCAGATCGGGAGGTGCGAGATGCCCTCCTTCTCGAAGCGGGCGATCGCGGCCATCGCGGCGGGCGACAGGTCGATGCCGTCGGCGCCGTAGACGGTCTTGGCGATCGTCTCGATCTTCTTGGCGACCGGATCCGAGTCCTCGTAGAGCATCTTGAAGTCCGACGGGGCGTCGGCGGCCGCGCAGACGATCTCGGCCAGCTCGGTGACGCCCTCGCCACCGGCACCGAAGCCGTTGTGGATGGCGGCGCCGTAGGCACCGGCCTCCAGCGCGAGCGTCTTGATCAGCTCGAGCAGCTCGGGCTCGTCGTCCGGGCGGGTATTGATCGTGACGACCGGCTGAATGCCGAAGGCGCGCACGTTCTCGATGTGCTTGGCGAGGTTCGCCATGCCCGTCTCGACCTCAGCGCGCATCTGCGCCATCTCGGCCGTCGACTGCCAGTCGCCGCCGCCGTGGTGGCGCAGGGCGCGCACCGTCGCGACGATCACGACGACGTGCGGCTTGAGCCCGCCGACGCGGCAGACGATGTCCATGAACTTCTCCATACCGAGGTCGGCGGCGAAGCCGGACTCGGTGATCAGGAACTCGCCCAGCTTGAGGCCGATGCGGTCCGCGATGATGGAGTTGTTGCCGTGGGCGATGTTGGCGAACGGTCCGCAGTGCATCAGGCACAGCTGGCCCTCGAGCGTCTGCACGATGTTCGGCTTGATCGCGTCGCGCAGGAGGACGGCCATCGAGCCGGCGGCCTTGACGTCCTCGGCGGTGACGGGGTCGCCCTCCTTGGTGTAGCCGACGGTGATCGCGCCGAGCTTCTTGCGCAGATCCTTCATGTCGGTCGCCAGCGCCATGATCGCCATCACCTCGGAGGCCGCGGTGATGTCGAACCCGGACTCGGCGGGAATGCCGTTCTTGGGGCCGCCGAGGCCCGTCACGATGTTACGGAGCGAGCGATCCGTGACGTCAATGGCGCGACGCCACGTGACGTTCGCGATCTGCGGGCTGTGCCCGTGGAAGATGTGGGCGTCGACCAGGGCGGACAGCAGGTTGTTCGCCGCGGTGATGGCGTGCACGTCGCCGGTGAAGTGGAGGTTGAGGTCCTCCATCGGCACGACCTGGGCGTAGCCGCCGCCAGCCGCGCCACCCTTGACGCCGAAAACGGGGCCGAGCGACGGCTCGCGCAGCGCGAGCATCGCGCGGCGGCCGATCTTGCCCATGCCCTGCGTCAGCGAGACGGAGGTCGTGGTCTTGCCCTCGCCGGCCGGGGTCGGCGTAATGGCGGTGACGTTGATGATCTTCGCGTCCGGGGTGTCCTTGAGGCGATCGAGGATCGAGAGCTCGATCTTGGCCTTGTAGCGGCCGTACAGCTCGAGCTCGTCCGGCAAGATGCCGTACTCGGCGGCAATGTCCGCGATCGGCTGGAGCTGATGCTCCTGGGCGATTTCAAGGCTCGACTTCATCGTTTTGACCTGCTCCTCCGTGGCGTATCTGACGGGAACCTACAGTGATCACCCGTCCCCTGCGCCGCCTCAGTAGACTCCCGCGGCAGGGCTGTGCAGAGGCTACAGCCCGAGAACACGGTGATCAGGGGCGGTACATACAGCAAACACCGCCCCGAGTGTGTATACCTTCCACAATGCACGCCCGAAATACGCCCCCTACCCTTTAAGACACTGTGAGCCACTTCCACATCAAAACCCCATTTGGCCTCCGCCCCGTCAGCGAGTTCTCGTACGGCGGCGAAGTGCGTCCCCCATTGGCCCCTGACGCCCCGGACGAGGAGGCGATCGCCCACCTGTGGCTTCGCACCAACGTCGCTGGCGTGCAGAAGGAGCGGTGGTTCCACTCCAGCGGCACGCGCCGCTGGTACACGATCGTGCGCGACACGCGCACGAACATCGTCCTGGCGCAGCCGGGCGAGGAGTACACGGAGGGCTCGGCGTGAGCATCGAATTCGAAGGGCGCGAAGTCGCCATTCAGCCGGGCGACACGCTCGCCTCGGCGCTCTATCGGGACGGCGTCCGCGTCTTCTCCCGCTCGTTCAAGTATCACCGCCCGCGTGGCCTGTACTGCCTGTCGGGCGACTGCCCGAACTGTCTGGTCACGGTCGACGGCGAGGTCAACGTGCGCGCCTGCATGTGCGCGGCGAAGGACGGCCAGAAGGTCACCCGCCAGAACGCGTGGCCGTCGGTGGATCGCGACGCGCTCAACGTGATCGACAAGTTCCATCCGTTGATGCCCGTCGGCTTCTACTACAAGGCCGGCATCAAGCCGAAGTTCGCGTGGCCGATGGCTGAGGGTGTCATCCGCCGCGTCGCGGGTCTCGGCTTCTCCGACAAGAACGACGCGCCGCAGGACATCGATCGCGTCAACCGCCATCCCGACGTGCTCGTGATCGGTGCGGGCGTCGCCGGCCTCTCGGCCGCGATCGCCGCCGCAGACGCCGGCAAGCGCGTGATGGTCATCGATGAGGGCTCCGAGCCCGGTCTCCGCGTCGCCGCGGGTCCGACGAAGGACGCCATCAACGAGCTCGCCGCGAAGGCCGCGGCGAACGCGAACATCGAGCTGAACGCGGGCACGTCCGCCATCGGCATCTACGAGGGTCCGATGGTCCTCGCGATCACCGCCGAGCAGACGATCCACATCCACCCGACGAACATCGTGATCGCGTCGGGCGGCATGGAGATGCACCGCATCTTCGAGAGCAACGACCTGCCCGGCATCTTCATGGGTCGCGGTGCCGCCCGTCTCGCGGGCGCGCACGGCATCAAGGTCGGCGACACGGCTGTCGTCTGGGCCGAGACCCAGGAGGCCGTCGAGCACGCCAAGACGCTCGCCGCCTCCGGCACGACGGTTGCTGCCGTCGTCACGGGGCCGGGCGTCGACGCCTCGGGCGTCGGCAATCGCCAGATTGCAGGCGAGATCGTCGAGGCCAAGGGCCGCAAGAAGCTGTCCGGTGTCGTCGTCAAGACGTCCGGCGGCTCGACCGAGGAGATCGCCTGCGACATCCTCGCCTGCGGCGCGGAGATCCAGCAGAACATGCATCTCCCCCGCCTCGCCTACGACCTGCCGTGCGTGCTCGCCGGCGACGCTGCCACCCCCGGCACGACGCTCGACGAGGCCGCCAAGCAGGGCGCCGAGGCTGGTGCTGCCGCTGCAGCCGGTCTGCCCCTGTACGTGAACCCGCCCGCCTCGCAGCCGCGCAAGTGCGGCAGCGCCGGCTACGTCTGTCTCTGCGAGGACGTGTCGGTCAAGGAGGTCGAGCAGGCGATCGACGAGGGCTTCGAGTCCGCTGAGCTCCTCAAGCGCTACACGACCGTGACGATGGGACCGTGCCAGGGGCGCCTCTGCGCCGACCAGCTGCGGGCCATCGCCGAGCGCAAGACGCCGGCCGAGGCTGCACGTGTCTCGGCACCGACGACCCTGCGCCCGCCGGTCCGCCCGATTCGCCTCGAGCAGGCGGCTGCGGGTGCCCGTCATCACATCGAGCGCCACACCCCGCTCCACCAGAAGCATCTGGAGATGGGCGCGTCGACCCTCTGGGCCGGCCCGTGGAAGCGCATCTTCTCGTACGGCGACATGCAGGCCGAGTCCGAGGCCGTCCGCCATCGCGTCGGCGTCATCGACGTCGGCACGCTCGGCAAGTTCCGGCTGGCCGGCCCCGACGTCGTCGAGTTCCTCGAGCGCATCTACCCGATGCGTGTCGCGGATCTCGAGCCCGGCAAGCTGCGCTACGGCCTGATGCTCGAGGAAGGCGGCGTCATCATCGATGACGGCACCGTCTGTGCCCTCGAGGGTGGTGCGTTCT
>CAINDT010000253.1 GCA_903847495.1 uncultured Actinomycetes bacterium | reverse complement strand
TCATCGGTGAGACCGACGGCACGGAGCATCGCGCGCGCGGGGGCGCGGCGGAAGCCCTTGGTGATCTCGTCGGAGGGGCGCTGGTTGTTGCTCATGGCGGCATCGTAATGGGTTCCGGAGAACCTACGCCGCCATCGCGCCACCGGGGTTGTCTGCCAGTACGGCGAGGACGGCATCCGCGTGCCGCTCGAGGAACGCTGGGCCCACGCCGGGCAGCAGGCTGAGCGCATCGGGCGTGGTGGGGCGTGTCGCCGCAATTGCATGCAGCGTGGCGTCCTTGCCGATCACGTACGCCGGCACGCCAGCCTCCTTCGCCGCTGCGCTCCGCCACGCTTTGAGGGCGATCAGGAGATCCTCGGGCACGTCGTCAGGGATCGGCGGGGCGGCCGACTTGCGCCTGGAACGCGTGCGCGTCGCGGCTGTTTCGGGCAGGATCCCGATCGGGCTGCAGACGTCGCAGCAACGCCCATCGGCAATGGGCTCCTGCTGATCGCCGAAGTAGCGCAGCAGCGTCAGACGGCGGCACGTATCGCCTGCCGCGAAGGCCTGTGCCGAGTCGAGGCGATCCCAGCGACCGCCGTCGATACGGCGGGCGCGCAAGCGGACCTCCTCAGCGCGGTCGGCGCCCAGCTTGCGCAGCTTGATGCGGCCACGCCAGAGTTGGCTGGAGCCGGGGTAGAGCTCGGCGGCACCGACGGCTTCGGCCGAGGCCAGCCAGGCGCGCGCGTCGTCTTCGAAGGCATCGAGCATGCGCGCCAGCTCTGACGGATTCGCCGAGAACTCACCGGTGTCCTGATCGGCGAGGTGGGCGAGGGCGGCGAGTACGCGGTTGACCTCGTCGGCGCCGAAGTGCGCCCGGCGGATGAGCGCGCCGAGGACGCCGCGATCGCCGCTGGAGTGCAACAGCACACACCGCGAGGGCAGCCCGTCGCGGCCGGCACGGCCCGATTCCTGGGAGTACGCCTCGAGCGACTGCGGCAGGCCCCAGTGCCAGACCTGGCGGATGTTGGCCTTGTCGACACCCATGCCAAAGGCCGTCGTGGCGACGATGACGCCGTCGTCGGAGGCCATGAAGCGGTCCTGGCGGCGCTGGCGCTCGTCGCGGGCCAGCCCTGCGTGATACGCCTGCGCAGCGAGACCCGTGGCAGCCAGCTCCTCGGCGACCATCTCGCTGTCCTTGCGGGTTCGAACGTAGACGATCGCGGGCAGCATCGTCGGGTCGCTGAGGCCGTCCTCGAGGAGCTGTAGACGGCGCGCCTTGCCGCTGGCCTCGATCGCATCGAACGTGAGGTTCGGACGGTCGAAGCCGGTGTGGACTTCGACGGGATCCTGCATCGCGAGGCGACGGATGATGTCGATGCCCGTGGCTGTGGTCGCCGTCGCGGTGAGGGCCATGACGGCGGTCGGCTGGATCTGCTCGCGCACCTGCGCGAGGCGCCCGTAGTCGGGCCGGAAGTCATGGCCCCACTCGGACAGGCAGTGCGCCTCGTCGACGACGAGCAGATCGACGCGTGCCTCAGCGAGTGCGGCGGCAAAGCGCGCATTCGCGAAGCGCTCGGGCGCGACGTAGAGCAGGCGCACAACGGGGGCGTCGTCGAGCAGGCTGCCCCCATCGCCGCGCAGCGACTGCAGGATCGCCTCGACGTCCTCGCTGCTGGTGTCGCTCGACAGCGCCGCGACGTCGGTGCGGCCGAGCTTGCGGAGCGCCTCGATCTGGTCGCGCATCAGGGCGAGCAGGGGAGAGACGACGATGGTGAGGCGCAGGGCACCGAGCGCTGGCAACTGGTAGCAGAGCGACTTGCCCGACCCGGTGGGCATTACGACGAGCGCATCGCGACCATCGAGTGCGGCCTGCACGGCCTGTTCCTGTCCCGGGCGAAAGTCGTCGTGCCCGAAGACCTCGCGCAGCAGCTGATGCGGGTCGGCAGTCACGTTCCGCAGTCTACGAACCGCGTCCCCACACGGCTGTGCCGGAATGTGTCGGGTTTCAGACGAGGATGCAGGCGGCGCGATGGCCATCGCTGCCGGCGGGGCGCAACTGCGGATCCTCGGATGAGCAGGCAGCCGTGGCGACGGGGCAGCGCGGGTGGAAGCGGCAGCCGGTGGGTACGTCGGCCGGGTTCGGCGTTTCGCCCTGGAGGATCTCGGGCTGCATTGACTGCTCGGGATCGGGCTGGGGGACGACGGAGACGAGTGCCTTCGTATACGGGTGCTGCGGGTTGCGAATCACCTCGTGGGCCGGGCCCTCCTCGACGATGCGGCCGAGGTACATGCCGCAGATGCGGTCGGCGAAGTGCGCAGCGGTCGAGAGATCGTGCGTGATCATCAGAATCCCGAGGCCACTGGTGCGCAGCTCGTTGAGCAGGCCGAGGATGCCGGCGCGCACCGAGACATCGAGCATCGAGACGGGCTCATCGGCCAGCAACATCGTCGGTTCGGGGGCAAGGGCAGCGGCGATCGAGACGCGCTGGCGCTGTCCGCCCGACAACTCGTGCGGATAGCGCTCGAGGTAGAGGTCGGCGGGGGTGAGGCCCGCGCGCTCCATGGCGGCGCGCACGCGCTCGTCGCGGTTATCGAGGCCATGGATCTCGAGTGGCTCGGCGACGATGTCCTTGACGCGGAAGCGTGGATCGAGCGACTCGTACGGATCCTGAAAGATGATCTGCATCTCGCGCCGAATCGGGCGCATCTCGCTCTGCGTCG
>CAINDT010000252.1 GCA_903847495.1 uncultured Actinomycetes bacterium | reverse complement strand
CCTCGAGGCTGCACTCGGCACGGACTGCAAGATCTTCTACAAGTACGAGGGCACCTCGCCGGCCGGTTCCCACAAGCCGAACACCGCCATTCCGCAGGCCTGGTACAACAAGCAGGAGGGCGTCAAGCGCATCTCCACGGAGACCGGCGCGGGCCAGTGGGGCTCGGCGCTCTCGTTCTCGGGCGCCCAGTTCGACCTCGAGGTCAAGGTCTACCAGGTGCGCGCGTCCTACGACGCGAAGCCGTTCCGCCGCTCGATGATCGAGACGTGGGGCGGCTCCATCGTCGCGAGCCCGTCGATGGACACGAACGCGGGCCGCGCCATCCTCGAGACCGATCCGGACTGCCCCGGCAGCCTCGGCATTGCCATCTCCGAGGCCGTCGAGGACGCCGCCACGCGCGACGACACCAAGTACGCGCTCGGCTCGGTGCTCAACCACGTGCTGCTGCATCAGACGATCATCGGCCAGGAGGCGCAGGAGCAGTTGAAGGAGGCCGGGGCGTACCCCGACGTCGTGATCGGCTGTGTCGGCGGCGGCTCGAACTTCGCCGGCATCTCCTTCCCGTTCCTCGCCGACAAGATCGCCGGCAAGGACATCCGCGTCGTGGCCGTTGAGCCCGCCGCCTGCCCGACGCTGACGCGCGGCCACTACGGCTACGACTTCGGCGATACGGCGCAGCTGACGCCGCTGATGCCGATGCACACGCTCGGCCACGGCTTCATCCCCGACACGATCCACTCGGGCGGCCTGCGCTACCACGGCGCCGCGCCGATGGTCTCGCACCTGCTGAACCTCGGCCTGATCGAGGCCGTCGCGTACCCGCAGCGCGAGTGCTTCACCGAGGCTGTGCGCTTCGCGCGCACCGAGGGCATCATCCCGGCACCGGAGCCGACGCACGCGATCCGTCACGTCGTCGCCGAGGTCGAGCGGGCCCGCGAGGAGGGCGTCTCCAAGACGATCCTGTTCAACCTCTGCGGCCACGGCAACTTCGATCTCGCCGCGTACGACGCGTACTTCAGCGGCACGATGGAGGACATCGAGCTGCCGCAGTCGGCGCTCGACGACGCGGCCAAGAGCCTCGAGGGTCTGCCGGCAATCGCGTAGGTGTTCGCGCTGGTCGCGCTCTGACGACGGGAAATCCTCGAGGTGGCTCAGTCTGAAAAGACTGATTCACCTCGAGGATATCCCGTCGCCTGAGTTGATCGGTGTCAGAAGAGCGGCGTCGATTGGTCGAGCCTGATCAACGCAGGCGACCCGATGTCCGTCGAGGTGGGCGACCCGATGTCCCTCGAGGTGAATCGGCCCTTTCGGACCGAGCCACCTCGAGGCCATCGCGTCGTCACGGACGCTTGGCGACGAGCAAGAGGTCTTCGCCGTCCTGCACGACCGTGCCGTCCTGCTTGGTGCAGGTGACGGCGAACTTGACGAGCCCCTGGTCGGGCTTCGACTTCGACTCGCGGTTCTCGATGACCTTCCACTCGGTGACGATCGCCTCGCCCGGGTAGGTCGGTGCCTTGAAGTTCCGCGACTCAGACAGATACGCGACGATCAGCAGTGAGTCCATCTCCGGGCACGGCGTACCCGAGGAGGCACCAAGCACGAGGAGACCGTGCGCGATGCGCTGCTCGAACGGCGTGTTCGCGCGGACCCACTCGTCGTCCTTGTGCAGCGGGTTGTGATCGCCGGACAGGTCGCAGTAATCCGCGATGTCCTGCGCGCTGATCGTGCGCGCCGACGACGTGAGGACGGTGCCGACGGGCAGGTCCTCGAGGAACAGGGTCTTCTCGTTGCTCATGCGCGGAGGGTAGCGATCGCAGGGGCGACCGACCCGTAGGCGCATAGGGGAGCGACCGCGATACGGTGCGCGCGTGTCGGCGGCGTCTTCCTCCTCGCGCTCGAACCTCGTGGTGCTCGGCTACGCGATGGTGCTCGTCTCGGGTCTGTGTGCCGCGGGCAACGGCGTCTTCGCGAGCCTCGTCATCGACGCGGGTGTCGATCCGGCCGCGCTGGCCGCGACGCGCATCTATGGCGCCACGCTGATCCTCGTCTGGCTGTTTCTGCCGCACGTGCGCAAGGTGCGGCGCGGGCACATCTTGCCGCTGGCGCTCTTCGGGATCGTGGGGCTCGTGCTCGGCCAGGGTGCGTACTTCCAGGCGATCTCGTACGCGGACGTTGCGCTCGTGCTGGTGATCATCTTCACGGCCCCGCTCGTCGTCGCGGTCTACGAGCGAATCCACCTCAAAGAGCAGCTGCCGCTGTACGCGTGGGGCGCGATCGTCGTCGCGGTCGGGGGCGTGGCGCTCGCGAT
>CAINDT010000251.1 GCA_903847495.1 uncultured Actinomycetes bacterium | reverse complement strand
TCAGGTCGATCGAGTGCTGCGCTGTTGATCGAGACCTTGTCGGCGCCCGCGCCCAGCAGATCGCGCACGTGCGGCTCGTCGGAGACGCCGCCGCCGACCGTGAGCGGCACGTCGATGCGCGTACCCGCATCAGCAACCTGCGCGAGCAGCTCGTCCCACGCTTCGTCGCCGGCGGTGATATTGAGCCAGCACAGCTCGTCCGCACCCTGTTCGGCGTAGCGCAGCGCGGCGTCGACGGGCTCGCCGCAGTCGCGCAGGTTCACGAACTCCACGCCCTTGACGACACGGCCGCCAGAGACGTCGAGGCAGGGGATGATGCGGCGGCGCAGCATCAGTGGGTCCCGTCCCACACGAGGAAGCGGCGTAGCAGCTGCCGGCCGGCCTCCGAGGAGCGCTCCGGATGGAACTGCGCGCCGGCCACAGAGCCGCGCGCCACGACCGACGCGATCGTGGCGCCGTCGATGCGCGTGACGGCCAGAGCCGAGGGGATGTCGGCCGTGACGGCGTAGGAGTGCGCGAAGTAGGCGATCGCCGGCAGGTCCGTGGTCAGCGGGTGCTCGACGAGCGGTTCGACATCGTTCCAGCCGAGGTGCGGAAGGCGCTCTGCGCCCACGATCCGGTGGACGGATCCATGCAAGAGGCCGAGGCAGGTGCTGTCGTCCTCCTCGGAGCGATCGAACAGCACCTGGAGCCCAACGCAGACCCCCAGCAGTGGCACGCGACGTGCGGCGGCGTCACGGAGGGCCTGGGCCAGGCCGGTCGACTCCAGTGCTCGCATGGCGGCGCCGGCCGCGCCCTGCCCGGCCAGCATCAGGCGCTCGGATGTCGCGACGACGGCCGGGTCGGCGGAGACGGTCACCGCGGCACCGCAGCGCTCGAGCGCGGCGCAGAGCGAGCGGACGTTGCCGCCGCCGTAGTCGACGACCGTGACCGGCGTCACGTCAGAGCGAGCCCTTGGTCGAGGCGATCTGCGAACCGCGGCGCGGATCGATCGACCAGGCCTCGCGCAGCGCGCGGGCAAGGGCCTTGAAGGCCGCCTCGGCGACATGATGATCGTCGTCGCCCGTTGCCTCGACGTGGATCGTGGCGCGGGCGTTGATCGCGATGCAGTCGATCAGGTGTGGGATCAGGGTGGTCGGCAGCTCACCGATCGCGGTGTCGCGGAACGCGATGCGCACCGTGCTCGAGCCGCGGCCGGAGAAGTCCACCACCGCACGACCGAGTGCCTCGTCGAGCGGGGCGGAGGCGTCGCCGAAGCGCGTGATGCCGGCCCGATCGCCGAGGGCCGCGTCAATCGCCTGGCCGAGCACGATGCCGCAGTCCTCGACCGTGTGGTGCGGATCGATGTGGGTGTCGCCCGTGCAGGCCAGATCGAGGTCCATCAAGGAGTGATGGCCGAGGGCGGTCAGCATGTGGTCGAGAAAGCCGACGCCCGTGGCCACGTGCACCGTGCCGCTCCCATCGAGCGTCGCGCGCAGACGAATGTCGGTTTCCTTCGTGCGACGCTCGATCAGGGCGCCGCGCCCGAAGGTCGCGGCGCCGAGCGCGGGATCGGCAGGCGCGGGCACCGGCTTGCCGAGCAGGTCGGCGAGTGCGGCCAGCAGCTTGTCGTCGTCGGCGGGGACGGAGACGCACGCGCGGAACGCGTCGGCGAGCAGTGGCTCGTGACCGAACGTGCGCACCACGAGACCGCGGCTGGCGAGCTGCTCGAACAGCTCGTCGCCCGACCACGGGGTACGGGCGCAGACGAAGTTGCCGGCCTCGCCGATGATCTCGAGTCCGAGCTCGCGGAAGCCGGCGCTGAGGCGCTCGCGCTCGGCACGGTAGTTGGCGGCGTCGGCGCGCATCGTGTCCGCGTGCGCGCACGCGAGCTCGGCGCCGAGCGCCGAGCCGGTGGAGAGAGAGCCGGGTGGGCGAAGCGCGTCCATGGCACCAGCCACGAGCGGATTGGCGATTGCGTACCCCGCGCGGAGAGCGCCCATGCCCCAGCCCTTGGAGAATGTGCGCACGAATACGAGGTTGGGGCACTCCCCGAGCAGCGGGAGGTGGTCGCTCGCGCCGCCGAACTCCAGGTACGCCTGATCCACGCAGACGAGACCGGGGCAGTTGGCGGCGATCTCGCGGATCGTGTCGGCGGGAATGTCCTCGCCGGTGGGGTTGTTCGGCGAGCACAGCCAGACGAGGCGGGCTCCCTTGGCCTTCTCGGCGATGGTTGCGAGGTCGAGGCGCAGCGTCGGGCCAGGCAGCGGATCGACGAGGTCGAGCTCGGCGCCTGTCATCCGCACGCTGGCGGCGTGCAGCTGGTATGTAGGGCGCCCGACAACGGCACGGTCGCCACGGCCGAGCGCGAGCCAGGCCGTGAGCAGAATGGCCTCGTCACCGCCGGCAGTCGGTACCACGCACGCCGGATCGACGCCGAGGTAGGTGCCGATGGCGCGCTTGAGCGGCGCGTAGTCGGCCTCGGGGTAGGAGCTGACGGACTGCGCGGCGATCGTACGGGCGATCCCGGGCCACCACGAGGGGTTGAGCGGCAGCGTGTTGAGGTCGAAGCGCGCTACGACGTCGTCGGGGATGCCCTCCTGCCAGCGATACGGCGACGGCTTGGCCAGCTCCGGGCGGATCCAGGGAATGTCGAGTTCGGTCATGGAATCAGGTGCTCGATGGGGAGGACGAGGAGGCCGGAAGCCCCGGCTTCCTTGAGAGGATGCAGCAGACGCGGCAAATCTGCCGCATCGACGACCGCGTGCACCGCGTGCATGTCGGAGCGCGCCAGCGGCAGGATTGTGGGCGCATCGATGCCAGGCAGCAGGTCGACGATCGCGTCCAGCGCCGCATCGGGCGCGTTGAGCATCAGGTAGCGCTTGGGGCGCGCGGCCAGGACCGACTCGATCGCGGTGCAGAGCACAGCGATCCCCGCCGCATCCCTCTGGTCCGCCGCACCGAGCAGCACGGCCTCGGATCGCAGAATGGTCTCGATTGGGCGGAGGCCGTTTTGCCGCAACGTCTCGCCGGTCGACACGAGATCGCAGACCGCGTCGGCGGCCCCGATCGTGGGTGCGAGCTCGACGGAGCCGGAGAGCGTGACGACGATTCCGTCGATTCCCTGCTCGGCCAGGAATGCCTTGAGCACGACCGGGTGGGACGTGGCAATGCGCCGGCCTGCCAGATCGGTCGTCGTGCGTATCGCGGAATCTGCAGGGACGGCGATAGCAAGGCGGCACGCACCGAATCCGAGCCGCGAGAGCTCCTCTACGCCGTCGCTGCCGTACTCCAGCAGTTGGTTGCTGCCGGCGATGCCAACGTCGGCAGCGCCATCGCGGATCAGCGTGGGAATGTCATCGGTGCGCGCAAACAGCAACTCCACGTTCTGATCGGGCACAGGAACCAGCAGGCGCCGGTCGTCGGCTGGTACCGGAATGCCGGCAGCCTGCAAGAGGGCGACGGTCGGGGCGGCCAGTCGTCCCTTGGAGGGAACCGCGATGCGAAGTGTGCTGTTGATCATGCTTCCGCCTGCTCAGCGTCGAGCACCGCGCGATACCCGCCCTCGCCATGGCGCAACCACTGCGCCACGCGCGTGACGGTGGCGGTGGAGGCGCCGAGTCGGCGTGCGACCTCGGCATACGGCACGCCTTGGTCAACAAGGCGCGCGACCTCGAGGCGCTGGGCGAGCGTGCTCAGCTCATTGTGCGAGCACACGTCGCGCAGGAACGCGAGCATTGCCTCGCGCTCGTCGATGGAGACGAGTACGTCGGCGAGTTGCTCGACTGACGGGGTACGCCAGTCGCTGGGGTCAGTCGGATGGGTCATCGTGTTAGCATGCTAACACAGTGACATCGACACCCCGCTCCTACCGCCTCTATCCCGCCATCGACCTTATCGACGGACGGGCTGTGCGGCTACTGCATGGGCAGTTCGATCACATGCTGACGAACGAGCTGGACGACGCCTGCGTGCGCGCCGCGATGATCTGGGAGGCAGGCGCAACAGCACTGCACATCATCGACCTGGACGCGGCCCGGACCGGCGCTCCCGCTGAGCCCAACATCTCGATCATCGCCGAACTTGCTGCCACGAAGCCGCCCGGAGCGATTCTCCAGGTCGGTGGTGGGCTGCGATCGGCGGAATCCGTCGAGACGCTGCTCGCGCAGGGGGTCGACCGCGTGCTGATCGGCACAATGGCGTTGCGCGATCCGGATTTGCTCGGTCAGCTCGTCGACCGTCATGGCAGTCCGATTGCGGTCGCCCTGGACAGTCGTGAAGGTACGGTCCGCGTCAGCGGCTGGGTCGAAGACGCCGGCATCCTCGTGGAGGACGCCGCTCGGTCCGTCGTCGAGCTCGGGGTCCAGACGCTGCTGATCACGGGCATCGATCGCGACGGCACGCTCGGCGGGCCGGACCAGGAGTTGCTCGCCCGGGTTCGCGCGGCCGTTCCGACGGCCGACGTGATCGCGGCGGGAGGGGTGACGACCCCGAGCGATGTGCGGGCGGTTCGCGCGCTCGGCTGCGCCGGCGCGGTCGTCGGTCGAGCGCTGCTCGACGATCCGTCG
>CAINDT010000250.1 GCA_903847495.1 uncultured Actinomycetes bacterium | reverse complement strand
GGCCGCGCGCTGCTGGGCAAGACCGACGACGAGATCCAGCAGCACCACCTGGCCAGCGTCGATCGGCTCTTCCCCGAGCTGCGCCGGCATATCGTGGAGCTGTGGACGCTGCCGTGGGAGCACGCCGGTCCGTACGGGGCTCCCGGCCGCTGGCGCGCACAGGAGACGCTCGAACGGGGCCTTGGTGGACGTGTCTTCATGGCCGGCGAGTGGGTCAGCGACTTCGTCTCGATGGAGACCGCGGCACTCACCGCCGTCGATGCGGCGACTGAGGTGCGGGCGCTGATCGAGCGCGGCGGCCCGCGCACCCCGCAGGCGAAGCCAAACGCGACGAAGCGCGACCCTGAAGCCGCCAAGCGGGTTCAGTCGTTCTTCGGCGACGCGTCCTCGCGCGAGGGCTGACAGCGCGGGCACCAGTAGGTGCGGCGCCCCTCATCGCCCTGTGCCTGTGCGCGGATGCGCACTCCACAGGATGGGCACGGACGATTGGCGCGGCCGTAGACCTTGACGGGTCGTCGTGCGGCTCCGCTCGCGACGTGCGCGCGCATCATCGCGGCGGCGCGTGCGAGCAGCGCGCCCAGTGTGGCGTCGTCGAGGTCGGCGGCGCGCGTCCACGGGTCGAGCCGCCGGTCGAACAGCGCCTCGCTCTTCCAGACGTTGCCGACGCCGGCCAGTACGCGCTGGTCGAGCAGGACGTCGGCGACGGTCTGTTCCGGCGGGCCGCGCCGCGCCAGCGTGACAGCCGCAACCTCGTCGAAGTCGCCGTCGAGGACGTCAGGGCCGAGGCGCCGCAGGTTGGGGTGGAGGCCCACCTGCGCCGGCGTCAGCAGTTCCAGCACCGGGCCGTTGAAGAGGATCGCCTCGAGGTCGTCGGTGCCGAGAATCAGCCAGGCCGTCGAGCGCGGTCGTCGTGTGGCGCGTCCTGGCGCACCCGTCTCCCAGCGGCCCGACATGCGCAGGTGGCTGTGGATCGTGAGGCCCGACGCGAAGCGGATCAGCAGGTGCTTGCCGCGCGCCTCGATCGCGCTGATCTCCTGACCGGCGAGCCGTCGGGCGAGCTGCAGCGGCGCGTGGCGCGCGAGCGGTGTCTCGATCGTCGGCACGCGTCCGACGAGCGGCTGCATCCGTCGCGCCGCGAAGTCGAGGGTGTCGCCCTCGGGCACGCCTAGACGTCCAGCACGTCGATGCGGAACGTGGCTGTGAACGAGCCACCCGGCTCCACGAGGCGCAGGTCAGTGCCCGTGACGAGCGCATTCGTGGGTGCAGTCATCGGCTCGAAGCAGATGAAGTCCGCGTCGGCCGGTGCGTAGACCTGCGCGCAGGAGAAGCTCGGTCCGAACGAGACCTCGAGGCGCCGCTCTGCATGCTCGACGGCGAACTCCGGCTCGGCCTCGATCGTCGGGTACAGGTCGTCGTAGGCCGCGCTGTCGAGCGCACGCGGACCGGGCGGCACAGACTCGATCTCGCCGGTCGGCAGTCCGCGATCGTCGAGCACGGCGTGCGACGTGACGGGCAGGTCGATCAGCCATGCCGTGCGGTCTCCGCCGGGCGCGAGGTAGGGGTGGAAGCCGAAGGCGATCGGCACGGCGACCCCGCCGGTCGGCATCACCGTCAGCGTTGTCTGCAGGCCGCCGGCGTCGAGCCGGTGCGTCAGCGCGATCGCGTGGGGGAAGGGGAAGCCGGCCAGCAGCTCGGGGTGTTCGCCGAAATCGAGCGTGGCCATCACCTCGGCACCGCCCTCATCCGCCGCGGCGTGGCCGAGCTCCCAGGCGCGGCTCGCGGTGAGCAGCCCGTGGATCGGCAGGCCGTTGCCGTCGAGCTTGATCGGGGCCGTCGCAGCATCCAGCTGCACGGTCGTTTCGCCGACGGTGTACTCGAGACCGCTGAGGCGATTCGCCCACGGGTAGAGCAGCGGCACGCCGAAGCTCGAGCCCCGGTCGCGGTACGCGGCGAGGCCGCCGCGCTGGCCGAGGAGCTCCGCTCCGTCGTGTCGCAGCGAGGCCACCACCATGCCCACGCCGGGCACGACGGTCGCGCTCAACGCGCCGGCACGCAGCTCCAGCGCGGGAGAGCCGTCGAGCGTGGTCTCGGTCACAGAGGTCGTCATCCGTGCTGCAGGGTATCCCTCCGGCCCCATCTGCGCCATACTCTCAGGTACGTACGAGGAGGTGCGTTCACAGTGAATCCGGTCACGTACGAAACTCTTCCGCCCGATGCCCACAACGGCGAGTGGCTCAACAGGTCCAAGATGGCTGATTTCCAGAATCAGTCGCCGCCTGTCATCGTCACCGGTGAGGGCCCCTACGCGATCGACAAGGACGGCAATCGCTTCCTCGACGGCGTCTCGGGGCTGTTCACGACGCAGATCGGCTACTCGCACGGCAAG
>CAINDT010000249.1 GCA_903847495.1 uncultured Actinomycetes bacterium | reverse complement strand
GCTGTTCCTGCTCTGGGTGGGCAGCCGCCTGCGGGTGCTGCTGCGCGCCGGGCGCGCCCGCTCCCAGCTCGATAGCGACCCGATGCTCAGCGCCGTCGCGCGCGGCCTTTCCGCCGGGTTCGTCGCCACGCTCGTCGGCAACATCTTCTACCTGACGATGATCTTCAGCGCCTTCTACGTGATCCTGCTGCTGATCCTCGCCGCGCCCGCGGCGTTCGGAATCGAGCGGGTGCTGGCGCGGCGGGCCGCGGTGGCCGCGGCCACGACCATCGCCTGAGTCGCGTCAGGGCAGCTCGGCCTCGATGTCCGCTGGCAGACGTCATCCTCGATGCGGCTACGTCCACTCCGGAGCCCTCGCACCGCGGTCGAGGTCTGCGGCTGGTGGGAACACGGCTCCAGCGCGACCGCATCGCGGCCATGGCGGGTGATGATCACGCGCTCGCCATCGAGGCTGCACTGAACCAGATACGACAGTCGCGCACGAGCCTGGGTGATCGGAACGCGAATCATGAGACCAGCGTACTGCGCCGGTAGCGGCGGCGTGCACTACTTCCCCGTCGCATCGATCGCTCGTATCAAGTCGCTGACGAAGTCGACAGCCTCATCGACCGATGGCACGAGTGACGCCTTCTCTGTGACGGGTAGCGCGTTCAGCGCACTCTCGTAGAGCGTCGGCCATTCGTCGCGTGCACGTACCGTCGGGGGCCAGGTGTGTCTACCCCTCGCTGCGAAGATCCGACAGCAGATCTCGCGCACGGCCGCCGTGCGGAGATCAAAGTCCTGATCCAGGAGCTGGATGTCGACCAGATCGCGAGCCCGGTCGTTCCGAACTGAGCGCTCTACGCCATCGATGAGCCTCACGTCGTCACGACTGCTGCAGGCATGCAGCTTCTGCGCCAGCTGCCCTGGCCCGTCCAGCACCGGCGCGGCTTCCGGTTCGGGGAGGCCGAGCTCCCGGAAGATCGCGCGGCAATCCTCCGCCAGAACGTACGCGCACGAATTCGAAAGTCCGAGCTCATCCGGCCCGAGTTCGAATCGGTTCGCTGCGAGATGCTTTCCGCGATATGCGAAGGCGATCGAGAACGACCTCACGGAATACGCCTCCGGGACGTCCGGCCGAACAGGGCCATCGACCTCCGCCAACGTTCCCGTGAACCCGCTCCATCCGACTCTGAGCGCCTCATCGAGGCGATTCGCGTATTCCTCCACGCTCATCCCTTCCGCGAGCGTCGCATCGATATCGGTGGAGAACCGGCTCGCCAGCCCGCGTCGGACAGCAATCGCGCTTCCGCCCTTCAGTGGTCCCGCCGGCAGGAGCTGAGCGACCACGGTGCTCAGGACGAGGTACTGAACACGACTCGGCGTCGTTCCTCGCGCCTGGGCGGCCACCCGCATGGCATCGCGCAATCGACGAAGGCTGTTCGGAACCGACGAACTCACGCCGTCGGCCCGAGAATCGCAGCGATCAGATCCGGCGCCTCCCGGCGTGGGACCAGTCCTCGCTTGGCAGCCTCCTGCGCGGCGGAGATCAATCGGTCGACCGGCACGAACCCCCGCGAATCGAGCAGCGCCCGCCGGACTGATGTGGCGGGAATGCCCTCGAAGTCCACGCGATCCTCATCGTCGACGGCCTCGCGAATGATCTCGATCGTCGGAGGCAGCGGCTTACGCACGCGCTGCGTCGTGGCCACGTGCACCGCGTTCGGGAGCACGTCGGCCAGCGCATGGAGATGGAGAACGGTCTCGCGGGCGGCCACGGCATCACCCCCGACCACGAGCACGGCCTCTATCACCTCCTGGTGCTCGGCCACGGGCAGGCGCTGGAACCGGTAGAGCCCGCGCGCGATGTTCTCGAACGCGGTGTGCCGCATCGCGAGCTTGCGGAGCTCGATCGGCGGCACGCCGAGATCACGGGCATCATCGGTCGTGACGTAACCGTACTGCTCGAGCGCGCGTTCGAAGAGGAGTTCGCGATAGGTCATGGTCCGGCTTCCCCGCAGGGATTGGCAGAACAGTACCACTAACGGTACTGTTCTGCCAATCCCCGCGCCGTTCGTGCGGCGCCGCCCTCGGTTCTTCGCCACGCCCACCGCACCGCCGCCCGTGGCCTGACCTATACCCTTCACGACTGTGAGCCTCCTCGCCGTCATCGGCTGGGTCGCACTGGCGTTGATCCTCTGGACCCACGTCGGATACCCGATCCTCGCGTTCGTCTGGTCCAAGGTCCTGCCGCGGCGCATCGAGCAGGCCGACGTGGAGCCGTTCGTCGCGCTGATCATCGCCGCACACAACGAGGCCGACGTGATCGAGGCGAAGATCGAGAATGCGCTGGCGCTCGACTATCCGAGCGAGCGCCTGCGCATCATCGTCACGTCGGATGCATCCAACGACGGCACCGATGAGCTCGTCGAGCGCTACGCGAGCCAGGGTGTCGAGCTGGTCCGCGCCGAGCGCGGCGGCAAGGTCAACGCGCAGGACACCGCGGTGCGCGCGATCGGCGACTGGCCCGACGTGATCGCCTTCAGCGATGCCAACTGCGCGTGGGAGCCCGACGCGCTACGTCGTCTCGTGCGGCCGTTCGCCGATGAGCGTGTGGCGTACGTCTGTGGCCGGCTGTCGCTGCGCAAGGCCGACGGCACCAACCGCGAGGGCGCCTACTGGCGCTTCGAGGTCGCGCTGCGCGGTTGGGAGGCGAAGATGCACTCCGTCACGGGCGGCAACGGCTCGATCTATGCCGTGCGCCGCGATACGTACGCGTTCGTCGATCCGCGCTTCGGCCACGACCTGTCGTTCCCGTATCTGATGGTCAAGCACGGCTGGATCGCCACCTACGCGCCCGACGCCGTCGCCTCGGAGAAGCCGACCACGAACCTCGGCGACGAGTTCCGCCGCAAGGTGCGCATGTTCGGCCACTGCTGGCTGCTCGTCTTCTACGGCCGCATGTTCTCGCTGCTACGGATGGGGCCCGTGTACTGGCTCGAGATGATCTCGCACCGCCTGCTGCGCTACGCGAGCGGACTCCTCCATGTCGTGCTGCTGCTGCTCAGCGTGCTGCTCGCGTTCACGACCGGCGGTGTCTGGTGGCTGATCCTGCTGGCGCAATTGGTGGTGATCGCGATGGCGCTCGTGTCGGCCAAGACCGCGGCGCGCTTCACGCCGTTCGCGCTCGCGCAGTACTACGTGCTCGTCACGCTGGCCACGCTGATCGCCTTTTACGAGGCGCTCTTCAAGGGCATCGAGCCGGTGTGGGAGCGCCCGGAGGGCACGCGGTGAGGGGCTGGGAGCGCGTCGCCAAGCGCGCGCTGGACGTCACCGGCGCCGCCGTCGGCCTGACACTGTCGGCCCCGGTGATCGGCGTCGCCGCCGCGCTGATCAAGCGCGAAGATGGCGGCCCCGTCTTCTTCCGCCAGGAACGCGTCGGCCTGGACGGCGAATCGTTCGAGGTGCTCAAGCTGCGCACGATGGTCGTCAACGCCGAGGCGCAGGGCGCCGGCTTTGCCGTCGACGCCGGCGACTCGCGGATCCTCAAGATCGGCGATCTGCTGCGCAAGACGTCGATTGACGAGCTCCCGCAGTTCTGGAACATCCTGATTGGCGAGATGAGCCTCGTCGGCCCCCGCCCCACGCTGCGCTACCAGGTCGACCAGTACACGCCGCATCAGGCGCGCCGGCTCGACGTCAAGCCGGGCGTGACCGGCTGGGCGCAGATCCACGGCCGCGCCAGCCTGCCGTGGTCCGAGCGCATCGAGCTCGACGTCTGGTACGTCGACCACCAGTCGCTTCGGCTGGACCTATCCATCATGCTCCGCACCGTGGGCACGATCTTCTCGCGCAGCGGCACGTACAAGGGTGAGGCCGGCGGCTGGCAGCCGACGGACGGCGGCGGCGCATGAACGTGCTGCTCACGTGCGTCGGCCTGCGCGTCGATGTGGTCTCCGCCTTCCGCGAGGCCGTCGCGCGCCATGGCGGTGGTCGCGTGATCGGCACCGACTCGTCTGACATCGCGCCCGCACTGCCGTTCTGCGACGTGCAGGTGAAGGCGCCGCCGGCGAGCGACCCCGGCTACGCCGAGCACGTGCTGCAGACGGTGCGTGAGCACGGCTGCCAGATGGTGCTGCCGTGCTCCGAGTGGGACCTGGTGCTGCTCGCCGACCTCGTCCCGCAGCTGGCCGAGCTCGGCTGCCAGGCCTTCCTGCCCGACGGCGAGGCCACCCGTCGCTGCGTCGACAAGCTGGTGATGGCCGACTTCCTCGCCGCACAGGGCCTCGGCACGCCGCGCACGTTCCATCCCGACGCGCTGCCCGACGACCTCCGCTTCCCCGTGCTGGTGAAGATGCGCGAGGGCCGCGGCTCGGAGGGGATCTTCCGCTGCGCCGATCGGCGCGAGCTCGACTTCTTCCTCGGGTACACCCCGACCGCCTCAATGGTGCAGGAGTGCTGCAGCGGCACCGAGTTCTCGATCGACGTGCTGTGCGACCTCGATGGCCGCTGCCTTGACGCGATCCCACGCG
This sequence comes from uncultured Actinomycetes bacterium, assembly GCA_903847495.1. Lineage (GTDB taxonomy): Bacteria > Actinomycetota > Thermoleophilia > Gaiellales > F1-60-MAGs149 > F1-60-MAGs149. The sequence goes on along the minus strand of CAINDT010000249.1, from coordinate 8,736 downwards.
CGATGATCCAGTCGAAGGGCGGCGAGCAGATCAAGGGCACCACGCTCGAGGATCCCGCGCTCGTGGAGGTCGGCCGCAGCATCGCTGAGGCGCTCGGCCTGCGCGGCCCCGGCACCGTCCAGTGCTTTCGCGAGGCGCCCGATCGCCACGAGGTGACCGACGTGAATCCGCGAATCGGCGGCGCCTTCCCGTTGCCGCTCGCGGCGGGTGGCGACTTCCCGTACCGCATGGTGCAGCTCGCGGCCGGCGAGACGCTCGAGCCGCGCCTCGGCGAGTACACCCGTGGCGTGACGCTGTCGCGCTTCTTCCACCAGGTGCTGTTCAATGAGCGGGGACAGGCGAGCCTGCCCCCGCTGGAGCTCGCCGAAGGAGGCGACGCATGAGCGCGATCCGCGCCATCGGGACATACCTGCCGGAGCGCGTGCTCGGCAACGACGAGCTGATCGAGCGGTTCGACTGGGACCGCGCGTTCCTCGAGGAGAAGCTCGGCATCTTCGAGCGGCGCATCGCCGCCGAGGGCGAGGGCGCGGCCGACATGGCCGTCGCCGCGGCCGAGGACCTCTTCGCCAAGTGCCCCGACCTCAAGCGGGAGGACGTGCAGTTGCTGATCGTCGTCACGCAGAACCCCGACTACGGCCTGCCGCATACCGCGGCGCTCGTGCAGGACCGCCTTGGGCTCGCCAAGACGACCGCGTGCTTCGACATCGGACTCGGCTGCTCCGGCTTCGTCTACGGCCTCGCCGTCGTGCGCGGCATGCTCGAGACGCTCGGTCTCGACAACGCGCTGCTGATCACCTCGGACCCGTATTCGAAGGTGATCGACCCGGCCGACCGCGGCACCTCCCCCCTCTTCGGCGACGGCGCCGCCGCCACGTGGATCACCCGTGAGGGCGCCGGCGGCCAGATCGGCGAGATCGTGTTCGGCACCGACGGCTCCGGCGCACGCAACCTGATCGTCGAGCCCGACGCCGAGGGCACGCGCTGCCTGTCCATGGCCGGCCGCGCGATCTTCGAGTTCATGCTCACGACCGTGCCCGACGACATCGCCCGCGCCTGCGCTGCCAACGGCATCGAGCAGGACGAGATCGACCTCTACCTCCTGCACCAGGCCAGCAACCACATGCTGTCGCAGCTCGTCCGCCGCACCGGCATCGATCCCGAGCGCGTGCCGATCCGCATCGGGCAGACCGGCAACCTCGTCTCGTCATCGATCCCGTTCCTGATCGCCGACCTCGCCCGCGAGGGCGCCCTGTCGGGGAGGACGACCTTGCTGAGCGGCTTCGGCGTGGGGCTCTCCTGGGCCACCGGCGTCGTGCGCTTCGACGCCGACCCGATCGTCTGACCGAGTTCCGTTCGGGGTCAGGCCCCAAACGACGCGCGGGTCCAGCTCGGATGTGCCAAAGCGGTCAGCGTGGCCGTGCGGATGCGTGCGAATTCGGGCAGGTGCAGTGCGGAAGGCGCATCGCGGAACGACTCCGGCTCGCGCTTGCGCGCCAGAGCCATGACGCACCGCTCGCCGCGTGGCACAATTGTGGTCATCATGATCGTCGAACCTCTCCGGACCGTGAAGTCCCGCTTCTCCGAATTCATCGATGTCGTCGAGCGCGAGCACGAGCGCGTCCTCGTGACCCGCAACGGGCGAGCCGCTGCCGTGCTCATCTCGGCGGACGAGCTCGAGTCGCTCGAGCTGACCATCGAGGTGCTCAGTGAACCGGGAGCCCTTCAGGATCTCACCGAGGCCCGCCAGGCGATTGCAGGCGGCGAGGCCGGCACCCCGCTCGAGGATGTCATCGACGAGATCCGCGCGAGGGCGAAGGACTAGCGCGGTGTACTCGGTGGCCCTGCGGCGTCGCGCCCTGCGCGCGCTGCAGCACGAGCTGCACCCCTCGGTCACGGCGGCGGTCGCCGAGGTGCTCGACGGCCCGCTGCGCGACTCGCCGGGTACCGCCGGCAAGCCGCTCGGGCGTCCATTCCTCGGCTTCCGCGCGATCCGTCGCGGCGAGTACCGGATCATCTTCGCCGTCGACGAGGCTGACCGGCGCGTCGACGTCGTCCGCATCGATCATCGCCGCGACGTCTACCGCGGCAGCGCCAACGGCACCTGACCGATCGGGTCGACTTCGGATTGGGGTCTGACCCCAATCCGAAGTTGCAAGCAGCCTCAGCGGAGAGCGGGCCCCGTCCACGCGGCAAGCAGCCGCTCGAACGGCCCCTGGGCAAAGCGACGCAGCCACAGCCGAATCGCCACCTCAAGCAGCAGGTAGATCGCAATGGCGATGACGGTGACCGCACCCGCACCGAGCCGTCCGAACAGCCCGAAGCCCCAGCCGCAGAACAGGATGCAGAAGACGATCGACTCGCCGAGGTAGAGCGTCAGCGACGCGCGCCCACCATCGCGAACGACGTCGAGCACGCGCGGGGCGCGCAGGCTCACCAGGGCGAGGCCACCGAGGTAGCCGGCGGCGAGGATCGGCGCCGTGACGAAGCCGCCGATAAGGCCGATCACCGCCGGCGTCGACAAGGTGAACAGCCCGCCGCCGACGAGCTGCAGCACCGCGGCACCGGCCTGGAGCGGGAACCCGATCAGCAGCCCCCAGAGCGCGAGCCGCCGCCACAGAACCCGCGAGGCAGCGAGATCCGCGAGCAGCGCGCGTCGACCGGCGAGCAGCCCCACGCAGAACATCACGAAAGCGAGGCCCCACTGCAGCGAGCCGATCGTGAGCAGCACAACGGGGAGCGCGGCGAGCCGGGCCCGGGCAGCGGCCAGAAACGAGCCATCGGCAAGCGCGGCGTCGAGTGCGAGATCCGTCGTCTGCTCGCGCGACGGCTCGGCGACGAGCAGCGCGGCGATCAGGGCGAGCCAGACCGCCGACAGCACGAACACGATGACCGCCGTGCGCAGCACCACGCGGTCCGAACGGCGCACGAGCAGCAGCAGCCCGAAACCGAGCAGGGCGTACGAGAACAGGATGTCGCCGGTAAACAGGAAGACGGCGTGCGCCAGACCGAGCACCGCGAGCCCGACCAGCCGCCGTCGGTAGCGCCGGCGATTCGGCGCGGCTCCATCGCGCAGGATGAAGAGCGCGCTGTAGCCGAACAGAAACGAGAACAGCAGGTAGAACTTCCCTTGCGCGAGCGTCAGCACCGCGAAACCAGCGGCCTGGTTCCACCAGCCTTCGAGTGATGCCTCCGTGTAGCCCGTCGAGCTGATCGCGAGGAATGGGGCGTTGACGACGATGATGCCGAGCAGCGCGAGCCCGCGCAGCTGATCGGGAAACGCCTGCCGCGCTCTGCTCACGCGCCGTAGACGCGCTCGGTCGCCTCGGCGATCGCGTCCCAGGAGAAGGGGCCATCGGCCGCGGCGCGGCTCGCGGCGGCCATCTGGTCGCGCCGGGCCGAGTCGCGGAGGACGTCGATCAGCGCGGCGGCGAGGGCTGCAGGGTCATCCGGAGCGACGCAGGCACCGGCGCCATGCTGCTCGACCACCTCGGCGAAGCCACCGACGCGCGTGGCGACGAGCGGACGGCCGAGCGCCAGCGCGGCGAAGAGGACCCCAGACTGGTCGATGCGGCGGTACGGCAGCACCACGACGTCGGCGCGCACCATGGCCCCGACGAACTCCTCGGTCGGCGTGAAGCGCAGGTCGGCAAGCACGCCGCTGTCCTCGGCGGCCATGCGCTCGAGGCGCGCGGCGCCGTCGGGGTCGCCGAGCACGCGGCCTGCGACGAGCAGCTGCGCGTCGGGCAGCGCCGCGCGCACCGTCGGCCACGCGTCGAGCAAGACGTCGAGGCCCTTGTACGGACGCAGCAGGCCGAGCATCGCCACGAGCGGCGCGCCGTCGGCGACGGCGGGCGCGACCGGTGTCACCTCCCGGTAGGCCGTGAGTGCACCGTGCGGGATCACGTGCACATGGGCGGGCTCGACGCCGAGCTGCTCGACCAGTGCGTCGCGACCGTGCACCGAGTGAACGACCACGCGGCCGAAGGCGCGCGCGTTGGCGGCAGCGCGCCGCAGGCGCTTGGGCGTCGGATTGTTCGGTAGCGCGTCGTGCGCCGTGTAGGTGATCGGTACGCCGAGCAGCCCCTGCACCGCGCGCCAGTAGCCGCGATCGACCGCGCCGAGCGGCAGCCACTGGACGTGGATGGCGTCGGGGCGACGGCGGATCAGCGAGGGCATCAGTCCGAGCAGGTCGAGCGGGTGCTCGAGGCCGCGCGCCACCTTGCGCGCACCGCCCGGCACGCGATCGGCGAGCCGGTAGAACGCATGCCGCACAGCCACGCCGGCCGGCGCCGGCGGCTGGGCGACCCGTGGCGCGCTCGTCACAAGCTCCACGTCGTTCTCCCTCGCAGCCAGCGCCGCGGCAAGCGCATCGTCGTACGGGCGCGTCTCGCCGCGCGGATCCACGATGACGATCCTCATCGCACCGATCGTACCGGCGCACCCCTCCCCGAACGGCGTCGCGTACCATGAGCGACGTGACGGATGCCCCCGGAACCGAGCAGGAGATCGACCTGCGCTCGTACGTCGATCGGATCCTGAAGCGCTGGTGGATCGTCGCGATCTGCGTGATCCTCGCCGTGATCGCATCGTTCACGATCACGCGCACCTCGAACAAGAACCTCACGCAGGGTACCGCGACCGTCTATCTCGGCCAGCCCGTCAGCCCGAACGGCTCGCTCGTGCCGAACCCGCTGTCGTCGAATCCGCTGTACGCGACGGCGCTCGCCAAGCAGCGTCCGTACCAGGAGGTCGCCGAGCAGGCCGCCGGCCTGCCCCAAGGCGCGCTCAAGGGCCACGTCTCCGTCGCGTTGATCTCCACCGCCGTTGGCGTCAAGGGCATTGCCGTGCCGCTCGCGCAGGTCACCGTCCAGGGGCCGTTCACGCCCGCGCAGTCCGCCGCCGCCGCCAACTCGATGGCCGAGCAGATCGTCGCCAAGTCGAACGCGTACACCGACGCGAAGAAGGACGCCGTCATCGCGGCACGCGACAGCCTGCAGGACCGCATCGACGCCCTCGCGGCCGACGCGGACGACGTCAAAGCCCAACTCGACAAGCTGGTGAGCGCCAACCTCGGCGCCGCTGAGCGCGCCTCGCTATCGGCCCCGCTGCTCGGCATCCTGCAGTACGACTCGAACACCGAGGCCCTGCTGCAGGAGCAACTCCCAGATCTGCAGGCCCAGGTGGACTACATCGAGAACGTCGAGGGCGGCAGCGTGATCACGCCGGCCCGCGGCGCGAAGGTCGCGCCGACGTCCAAGCAGTTCTCGCTGCTGGTCGCGATCGTGCTCGGCCTGATCGTCGGCGTGCTGCTCGCGATCCTGTCCACCGTCTTCTGGCCCGTGCGCCCCGTGATCGAGACTGAGGGCACGGCGACCCCCTAAAGGGGTACCCTTCCCCCATGCCGATCACCGTAGTCACCGGAGGAGCCGGGTTCCTCGGCTCCCATCTCTGCGAGCGCCTGCTGGGCGCGGGCCACAAGGTGTGGTGCCTCGACAACCTCGACACGGGGTCGCTGACGAACATCGCGCACCTGCGCGACGACAACTTCACGTTCGTCCAGCACGACGTGACGGAGTACATCGACATCCCCGGCGACGTCGACTACGTCCTTCACTTCGCCTCGCCCGCCAGCCCGATCGACTACCTGCGCCTGCCGCTGCAGACGCTCAAGGTCGGTTCCTACGGCACGCACAATGCGCTCGGCCTCGCCAAGGCGAAGCGCGCGCGCTTCCTGACGGCGTCGACCAGCGAGGTCTACGGCGATCCGCTGATCCACCCGCAGCCCGAGTCGTACTGGGGCAACGTCAACCCGATCGGTCCGCGCGGCGTCTATGACGAGGCCAAGCGCTACGCCGAGGCGATGACGATGGCGTACCACCGCCAGCAGGGGCTCGACACGGCGATCGTCCGCATCTTCAACACCTACGGTCCTCGCATGCGCGCGTTCGACGGCCGCGCGATTCCCACCTTCGTGCGCCAGGCGCTCGAAGACAAGCCGATCACGGTGTTCGGCACGGGTGCCCAGACGCGCTCCTTCTGTTACGTGGACGACCTCGTCACGGGCATCCTCGCCCTGCTCTTCTCGACCGAGCACGAGCCCGTCAACATCGGCAACCCCGGCGAGTTCACCCTGCTCGAGCTGGCCGAACTGGTCGTCGAGATGACCGGCTCCAAGAGCGAGATCGTCTTCGAGGCACTGCCGGTCAACGACCCGCAGCAGCGCCGCCCCGACATCACGCGCGCGCAGGAACTGCTTGGCTGGGAGCCGACGGTCGACCTTCGCGAGGGCCTGCAGCGGCTGCTCGACCAGTCGAGCCGCGCCGAGCTCACCGGCCGCGTCGTCGGCGCCTGATTCTCCGCATAACAACGCGGTTTCACACGTGCGGCTGAAGGCAGGAAGTCGCGTGTCGGCGCTGTAGACTCAGCGACGTGGCTCCCCCTGTCTCCCCCGACCCGCGCGACACCGTCTCGGCCCCCGCAGACCTGCCGCCGCGCGAGATCAAGGATCCCCGCTCCGAGACCGGCGTGTCGACGCGCCGCCTGCGCCACCTGATCGGCCGTGGGCTCGACGTCCTCGTGCTGCTCGCCATCGATGTGTTCGGCGTCAGCGCCGCGATCTTCTCGGGTCTCGTCCTGCGCGAGGTGCTCAACGGGCGCGAGGTCTTCGCCGAGCAGCTGTGGGCGGCGGAGCGGGCGTGGCTGCCATTCGTGCTGCTCGTCACCGTCCTGATCTTCGCCCGCAACGGCCTCTACCGTCCGCGTGAGACGCGTCCCGGCGGCGCGCAGATCGTCGCCGGTCTGTTCGTGGCCGTCGTGGTGATCGCGATCTTCTCCGTCGTCACCGACAACGAGCGCTTCACGACGTACCTGATCTTCCCGTACACCTTCGTCGGGTCCGCGTTGCTGATCCCCCTGCTGCGCGGCGTCTACTCGTGGATGATCGACGCCACGGCCAAGCTGATCGGCGTCGAGCGCCGCGTCCTCGTGGTCGGCGAGCCCGACGCGACGCGCAGCGTCGAAGCGGCGCTCCGCACCGGCGCGCCCGGCGCGGGCCTGCGCATGGTCGCGCACGTCGATGACATCGACCATCTCGCCGACGCGATCTCCGAGCATCACCCACACGACGTCGTCCTCGCCCGGCCGCCGGATGACGAGACGATGCTGATCGCCCTCGAGGCCTGCCGTGAACGGCGCATCCGCCTGCGCGTCGTGCCGACCGCGGCCGGCGTCCTCGCACACCACGCGGACTACGTGCCCGGCCTTGCCGTGCCGCTCTTCGACATCGTGCCGCCGACCATTCAGGGCGTCGACTGGTTCGTCAAGCGCGCGTTCGACCTGGTCATCTCGATCGGTCTCCTGTTGATCCTCAGCCCGATCCTGCTGATCTCGATCGTGATGATCCGACTCACCTCCCCCGGCCCGATCCTGTTCCGGGATCAGCGCGTCGGCCTGGGCGAGCAGCCCTTCGCGATGCTGAAGCTGCGCAGCATGGTCACGAACGCCGCGCAGGCGCAGGCCGAGCTCGAGGAGCAGAACGAGGCCGACGGCGCGCTCTTCAAGATCCGCAACGATCCGCGCATCACCCCGGTCGGCCGCGTACTGCGCCGCTTCTCGATCGACGAGCTGCCCCAGCTGATCAACGTGATCAAGGGCGAGATGAGCCTCGTCGGACCGCGCCCCCTGCCCATGCGCGACTACCAGCTGCTCGAGCAGTGGCACCGTCGCCGCTACAGCGTGCTGCCCGGCATCACCGGTCTCTGGCAGGTCTCCGGTCGCTCGAACCTCGGCTTCGACACGCTCGTCCGCCTCGACTTCTACTACCTCGAGTCGTGGTCGATCTGGATGGACATCGCGATCATCGCGCGCACGCCGCTGGCGATCGTGCGCGGTCGCGGCGCGTACTAGCGCGAAGCTGGACCCGGGTCCAGATCTGCCACGTCAGACGCGCCGCACGACGACGGCGGCGTTGTGGCCGCCCAGACCGATCGACGACGAGACGGCGACGTCGAGCTTCGGCAAGTCGCGTGCGCCCTCGGGTGCGTAATCGAGATCGCAGAGCGGATCGGCATCGCGCAGGTTGATCGTCGGCGGCACCCTGCGCTCGCGCACGGCGAGGGCGGCGACGGCGACCTCGAAGGCACCCGCGGCACCCATCTGGTGCCCGGTCATCGACTTCGTCGACGAGACGACCAGGTCGTCGGCGGCAGCCCCGAAGACGGTGCGGATCGACTGGGTCTCGAGACGGTCGTTGGCCTGCGTGCCGGTGCCGTGGGGGTTGATGTAGCCCACCTCGGACGGCGAGACATCGCCCCGTCGCAGCGCCGTGGCGAACATGCGGTCGATGCCCTCGCAGTCCTCGCGCGGCGCGGCGATGTGGTACGCGTCGTTGGTCACCGCCCAGGAGACGACCTCGGCGATGATCTCCGCGCCACGAGCGCGGGCATCCTCCTCGCGCTCGAGCACCACGACGGTGGCGCCCTCGCCGAGCACGAAGCCGTCGCGTGTCAGGTCGAAGGGACGCGACGCCGTCCTTACGTCCTCGCCCTCGCGCGGTGAGCCGAGCACCTTCATGTTGCAGAAGCCGCCCATGATGTACTCGGTGATCAGCGTGTCGACGCCGCCGGCCAGGCAGACGTCCATGTTGCCGCTCGCGACGAGATCGGCCGCCACCCCGATCGCGCTCGCGCCCGTGGCGCAGGCGGCGGTGACGGAGAAGTTGGTACCGAGTGCGCCCAT
>CAINDT010000248.1 GCA_903847495.1 uncultured Actinomycetes bacterium | reverse complement strand
GTGCAGAACCGCGCGTGGGGCCTGCAGTTCCACATCGTGGTGACGGCCGAGACGCTGACGGAGTGGGCCGTCGCGGCGCCCGACACGATCGAGGAGTTCGGCGGCCGCGCGCGTTTCGATAAGTCGGTCGAGACGTTCATCGACCAGTCGACCGCCGCTGCCAAGGAACTGGCCGAGCGCTTCATGGTCGTTGCCGCCGTCTCGAATGGCGAGGTCGGCCCCGAGGTGCTCGCCTCGCTCGAGGTGCGACCTGATCCGATCGCCGAGGCGGAGGCCGCCGGCGTCCCGCCCGACGTGATCGAAGCGATGGCGCGCATGCGCAACGAGCAGCGCTTCTAGCGCCAATCCGAGCGCCAATCTGGATCCGGATCCAGATTGGTCAGTTTCGTGCCAATTTGGATCCGGATCCAATTTGGTCGATTTCGTGCCAATTTGGATCCGGATCCAGATTGGCGCCTTTCCCACGCTGCGGAACGACACTTGCCGGATACGCCCGTCGGCGTACGATGCCGCCATGGATCACCTGCTCTCCCCCATCGAGCTACGCGGCAAGCGCGTCAAGAACCGCGTGACGATGACGGCGCACACGCAGTCGTACTCCGACAACGGCATCCACGGCGATCGCGTGCGCGACTACTACGCCGCGCGTGCCGCAGGCGGAACCGGCCTGCTGGTGATGGAGCCTGTGCCGCCGCATCCCACGGGCCGCGTGACGCCGCAGAACTACGACCACACGAAGCCCGGCTTCGTGGAGGGGCTGAAGCGCACGGTCGATGCCGTGCACAGCCACGGCGGCACGATCATCAACCAGATCTACCACATGGGCCCGAACGCCGACCCGCTGGCCACCGGCGGCGAGCAGTGGGGACCGTCGGATGCACCCGGCTATTTCGGTGTGGGCCGCATCCACGCGATGACGACGGCGGAGATCGGCCTGATCGTCGAGCGCTTCGCCGACTGCGCCGCGACGATGATGAAGTCGGGCACCGACGGCATTGAGCTGATGTTCTCGTACGACACGCTTGTCGACGCGTTCTTCTACGACGACCGCAACCTGCGCACCGACCAGTACGGCGGCTCGTTCGAGAACAAGACCCGCTTCGCCGTCGAGCTGCTGCACGCCGTCCGCGACGCGATCGGCGACGACCCGATCCTCGGCACCACGATCAGCGTGCGCACGCCCGACTTCGAGCGGCTTGTCCAGTACCTGGAGGCCGAGTGCGACATCGATTACATGGGCATCGGCAACGGCGATTACCAGCACACCGAGCTGATCATCCCGCCGCTCGACATCGAGCCCGGCATCGGCATCCCCAACGCCGCGCGCGCGAAAGCCGTCGCGAAGAACGTGCTGATCCTCGCCGAGGGCAAGATCAACAGGCCGGAACTCGGCGAGCGAGCGCTGGCAGAGGGCAAGTGCGACCTGGTCGGCATGACGCGGTCCCTGATGTCCGATCCGGATCTCGTGCGCAAGCTCGAGCGCGGCGACGGCAACCGCATCCGTCGCTGCGTCGGCCAGAACGTCTGCATCTCCCGCCGGATGCGCAAGTTCCCGATCGCGTGCGCGCAGAATCCGGCGTCGGGCTACGAGGGCGAGCGCGCCGTCTCCCCCGCGGCTGTGCCGGGCCACGTCGTGGTCGTCGGCGGCGGCGTCGCGGGCCTCGAGGCCGCGCGCATGTCGGCCGAGCGCGGGCATCGCGTCACGCTGCTCGAGGCCGCCGACGTCCTCGGTGGCCAGGTCGCGCGCACGTCGACGCTGCCGATCCTCGACTCGCTCAACGACCTGTGGCGTTGGCGCGCCAACGAGCTCGATCATCTCGGCGTCGATGTGCGCCTGAGCACCCCGGCAGATGCCGATCTGATCGCCTCGCTCGTACCCGACCATGTGCTGGTGGCGACAGGCTCGCGCGCCCAGGCGCCAGAGCACGCCATCGCGGTGGACGACTGGCTGCGTGGCGCGGAACTGCCCGCTGGCGACGTCCTGCTGGTCGACGAGGAGGGCAGCCGCAAGGCCAGTGGTCCGGCCGAGGCGCTCGCCCTCGAGGGCCGCAACGTGATCATGATCCCGGACGGCATCGATCCGCTCTCCGAGATCATGGAGAACCACGCAGAGCGTCCCGTCTTCGACCGCCTGCGGGCGGCGGGCGTGACCATCTTCTCCGACGTGATCGTCCAGGAGATCGGGCCCGGCTCGGTCACGATCGTGGGCCGCTACGACGGCGTCGAGCGCACGCTGAAGGCGCCAGTCGTGCTGCACGCGGGACGACACACCGCCGACGACGCGCTGTGCACGGAGTTGATCGAGCGCGACATCGACGCTCGCCCAGTTGGCGATGCGCGTTCGCCACGCCGCTGGGAGGACGCCATCCACGATGGCTACCTCACGGGCGCGGCCGTCTAGCTTCTACTGCACGAAGGCGCGCGGATCGTCGTTCGAGACGATCTCGCGCGCGAGCGGCGCCATCGCGAGGCCGGCGAGCTTGAACGACTGGATCCCGAACGGGATCCCGATGATGGTGATGCAGAGGACGATGCCGGTGAGGATGTGGCCGAGCGCGAGCCACCAGCCGGCGAGGATGAACCAGAGGATGTTGGCGATCGCGCTGACACCGG
>CAINDT010000247.1 GCA_903847495.1 uncultured Actinomycetes bacterium | reverse complement strand
CTGTCGCGCGACGCCGATCACCTGCCCCGCTCCGCTCGTCAGTGACGCACTGCCGGTCAGGACGCGGATCTGACCGCTCGGATAGAGCCGACAGTGGCCCGCGGTGAGCACCCACTGCGGCGCCACCAGCGAACCGCCGCAGAACTGCGACCCGTACGCCGTCTCGAGGGCGACCGTCCACGGCCAGTCGGCGATGGAGGCGCTGCTGCCGCCGATGATCCGCGTCGTGATCGCGCTGGCGCCCGCGGGCAGGAGCAGCAGCACGAGCAGGGCCAGAAGGAGCGGGCGTCGCATGACGTCCCCAGCCTACCGCTTAGCCGGTGTCGGTCGTCCGGCGTCGAACCTCCGCGACGTCCGCGGTGATCTGCGCGATTAGCGCATCGAGGCCGTCGTAGACCCCCTGGCCGCGCACCATCGAGTGGAAGTCGAGACGCAATGGACGGTCGTAGATGTCGGCGCCGTCGTAGTCGAGCAGGTGGGCCTCGATCCGCAGGTCGTCGACGTCGCCGAAGTGCGGATTGCGCCCCACGCTGATGGCAGCGGCGTAGCGCTGCTCTCCGGGATTGATGGTGCCCCACCCGGCGTAGACGCCTTCCGCGGGGAGCTGCTGCCCCGGCACGACGTTGAGGTTGGCAGTGGGGAAGCCGATCTCGCGCCCGCGCTTGTCGCCGTGCGCCACCACGCCGTCCAGCGAGGGCAGACGTCCGAGCAGCTGCGCGGCCTCCTGCATCTCTCCCTCGCTGATCAGGCCACGGATGCGCGACGAGGAGATCTTCTCCCCGTCGTCGGCGAGCAGCTGCACGGCGGCCACCTCCACGCCCAGCGGCGAACAGAGCTCACGCATGGCCTCGACGCCGTCAAGGCGATCGTGACCGAAGCGGAAATCCTCACCGACGGAGATGGCGACCGCGCCGAACTTCCCGACGAGGATCTCCTCGATGAACTCGGCGGCGCTGAGCGCTGCGAGTTGAGGTGTGAACCGCATCATCACGACCTCGTCGGCGCCCGCCTGGTACAGCATGCGGATGCGCTCGGTGATCCCGCTCAACGATGCCGCGGGGGTGCCAGGACGAATCACGGTCGCGGGCCGCGGATGGAAGGTGGCGGCCATCGTGCTGACGCCGAGCCGGGTGCCAACGTCCTTGGCGGCCTGGATGACGGCCCGGTGCCCGAGGTGCACGCCGTCGAACGTGCCGAGGGCGACGGACCGTCGTCCGGGCGGGACCTCGTCGATGCCCTGATGCAACGTGCGGATCTGGCGCTCGGTCATGCGGGCTCCAGGACCAGGCGTGGAGCGATCTCCGCACCCTCGACGGTTCCGATGGCGACGAGGGCATCGGCGGCGACGAGCGCGATGTCGCCGTGGAGATCGGGACCGGCGATGCGCTGGCCGTGGCTGATCGCGGTGCGCTCGGCGGGGGTCAGTTGGCGCTGTGGGAGCGCGGGAATGGCACGGATCGGCGCGGCCCACGCGAGCGTGCCGGGTTCGGACTCGGCGATCGCAGCGGGCGTCGCCGCGTCGTCCACGCTGAAGCCGCCGACCTCGGTTCGTCGCAGGGCGGTCAGGTACGCGCCG
>CAINDT010000246.1 GCA_903847495.1 uncultured Actinomycetes bacterium | reverse complement strand
CTTGGACGCGCGCAGTTCCTCGCGGCGATGCACGATCGTCACCTTGGAGGCGAACTTCGTCAGGAAGCTGGCCTCCTCCATCGCGGAGTCGCCACCGCCGACCACGACGATCTCGTGCTCGCGGAAGAACGCGCCGTCGCACACCGCGCAGTACGAGACGCCGCGGCCCTGCAGGCGCGTCTCGGACTCAAGGCCGATCTGGCGGGCGGTCGCGCCCGTGGCGACGATCACGGCGCGGGCCTTGATCGTCCCGGCGTGCGTATCGAGCTCGTGCGGCGCCACGATCGGGTCGTCCGAGAAGCGGACGGCCGTGACGTCCTCGGTGCGGATGTCGGCGCCGAAGCGCTCGGCCTGCGCGCGCATCTGCATCATCAGCTCGGGGCCCATGATGCCGTCCTTGAAGCCCGGGAAGTTATCGACCTCGGACGTGATCATCAGCTGTCCGCCGGCGGCGTAGCCCTCGAGCACGACGGGATGGAGATCGCCGCGCGCGGCGTACAGCGCGGCCGTGTAACCCGCCGGCCCGCCGCCGATGATCGCGATCTCGTGGATGCCGTCGTCTGCCATGGTCCGTCCCTTTGCCGTGAATTCGTCGTCCAACAATCAAACGGCCCGCGAAGCGGGCGCATTCCTATTCTTCCGCATCCGTCCCCGGGGCGGCGACGACCGCGTCGTCGTCCACGCGCTCGGCACGGAACCACTCCTGGCAGCGCTCGCACCAGCACTCGCCGTGGGCCCCCTGATGCCCGAAGAACGAGCCGATCGGCTCGCCGCAGAACGGGCAGAAGCGCGGCCGCTCGTCACTCACGGCGTGGCGGGGACCTTCACGGACAGTGGCTCGCCGTTGCTCAGCAGGGAGGCGACGTAGATCTCGACGTCCGTCCCGGGAAGCGCCTCGACGCGATGGATCATGCCCGCCGGCTCGATCACGCCCTGTCCCGCCTTGATGTCGTACGTCTCGCCCGGCAGGATCGTGTGCAGCGTGGCTGGCCGGTCGCCGATCTCGTCCGCGTCCACGACCCGCACCTTGCCGCCGCTGACGACGGTGTACCGCAGCGTGCCGGCGGTGATGCCGGCGATCTGCGAGCCGTCGTGATAGTGCGTCGCGAGCTTCGAGCCGGCGGGGATCGTCACGCGCTGGAGGTAGAGCGTGCGTCCATCGGCGCCGCGCGGGTTGACGAAGCGGGAGAGCACGTCGCGCTCCACCGTCGTAGCGCGCTCGAGCGCGGCCGTGGCGACGCTGCCGCCGATCACACCAAGGGCGCCGACGAGGACGAGCACGAGGATGATGCGGGGCGAGCGGCGCGGCATGGACGGAACCTCCGAAGCAGTTGGCGACACGCTACACGAACGCCGCTACGTCCACGCGAGGACGACGAGATCGTCGCCGTCTGCCCGTACGCGAGCCGTGATGCGGTGCGGTGCGGACGTGGGCTCGAGCGCCGCCAGGCGCAGATCGGGCTCCAGGGCGGGGGCGGGTGGCGTCGGCCCGCGGTGCGTCGCGCTGACGCCATCCGCGGCCGCCGGCGCGCCGCCCGGGTCGTCGAACAGCACCGCGTGCACCTCGACCACGTAGAGGTGCGCACCCGCCGCATCTTCGAAATG
>CAINDT010000245.1 GCA_903847495.1 uncultured Actinomycetes bacterium | reverse complement strand
TACCGCGGCGGCGCTGCTCTTGGCCGGCGCGATCGGCGCGGCCGTCACCGCGAGCCTGTTGGAGGGCTCCGCGCCGAGCATGCGGGCACCGATCGAACCCGCGGTCGAGGCGTCAGCCCCCGCCGCTGAGGGGCCGTATGGCCCGATCGGCCGCATGCTCGCCATCGAAGCCGCCGCGCGCCTGCTCGGCGGCGGTGGGCGTGCCGGCTCCGCCGTCCCGACAGCCACGACGGACGGGCAGGCGCGTGGCGTGGGGGCATCGAGCGGCACCGGCACGTCCGGCGCCCGGCAGGCTGGGGCGTCCGTGGCACCTGCTGCGTCGTGCGGCCTCGGATCGGCGGCGCTCGCATGTCGCTGAGGCGCGCACTGCCGCTGGCGCTCAGCATCGCCCTGCTCGGCGCCGGCGCCGGCGCGGCGCAGGCCTCGCCGCTGGTCGTCTCGCCGCCGACCATCGTGGGCGATGCGCTGGTCGGCGAGCACTTGTACGCCGGTGATGGGCAGGTCGAGGGGGCGACGCCGGAGGACATCTCGCTGACGTGGGAGCGATCCGGCGAGCAGGGGTTCGAGCCAATCGCCGACGCGCATGAGGCGACGTACGTGCCCACAGTCACCGATGTGGGGCATCGGCTGCGCGTCCACGTCGTGGCGGAGACCGCCGCCGGCGTGGATGAGGGCTGGTCGGAGTCGACCGGCGCGATCGGCTACCGCGGTGCCTCGCAGGAGCTCCGCATCGGTGGAATCGTCGGCGCGCCCGCGCGTCTGAGTCGCTGGATCGTGCAGGCCGGCGACGCCGTGCGCATCACCGGGCAGGTCGCACCAGAACTCGGCACGGGTGAGGCCCGACTGGTCTTGCAGCCGACGGTACCGGCCTACGCGTCCGTCGCCGCGCCGATGGCGATCGACGCGATGGGGCGGGTGACCGGGAGCATTACGCCGACCGTCAACGCGACGGCATGGCTGGAGCTGACACCCGTTGGCGAGGCGACACAGCGCATCTCGCTCGGACTCGTCGGCGTGCGGCCGCGCATCGTCGTGCGGCTGGGCGCGCGGGCCGACGGCTGGGACGCCGCTGGACACGCGCTCGTGCGCGACCTCCGCGTGCTGCCCGGCAGCGTGGTGGCTCCCGGTGTGGCGGGTCTCCAGCTGACGTGGGAGGGACGCCTGCCGGGCGACCGCACCGGCACCGCGGTATGCCGCTCGACCGAGCGCATCACCAGCGGCACACGCGGGCGCCTGCGTGGTGGCTGCCGCACCCGCGGCTCGTGGAGCAGCGCTCGCTGGCGCCTCGTGCTCGACCCTGGCACGACCGATCCCGCCGCGGCGCCGTATCTCCGGGCGGCCAGCGCCTGGACCGTGCCGCGTATCGGCCAGCGCGCTCCGCACGTCGTGACGCTGCCGCCGGCCGCTACCGTGCGCACATGGACGGACGGCAGCGCGCCTTAGATGGCCGGGTGCAGACGTGAGCCCGGCATGGCGTCAGGCGACCTGGCAGGCGCTGCAGCAGGCCGCGGCGGAGGGCGCACAGCCCGAGTACGCCGCGTACGCCACCCTGCGGGAAGCGGGACAGCGCGCCGAGGCGCTGATGGCGATCCGCGCGCTGGCCGACCGGCTCGTCACCGCTTCGCTCGCGGAACGCTGGGTCTTCGTCAGCTGGCTCTTCGCCGAGATCGATGCGCCTGGGGTGGTCTTGGATCCTCTGGTCCCGCAGCCGCTCCGAGACGAGGTTGTGCTGCCGACCTTGTGGGAGGAGCTCGCCCGCACGGGTGGCGACCCACGCGCGGCGATCTGGCTGGTGAACCGGTATCTCGTCGAGGTGCTCGCGGCGAACGACTACGCCCAGGATGCCGCAGGGGAGCTGCTACGCGACCGGCTGGCGCGCTCGCCGGACGACCCGCTGCTGCGCGCGCGCCTCGCCGAATACCTGATCCACTGGGTTGAGCAGGATGCCGCTGCGCTCGGCGCGTCGCGCTTCGACGGCGACCCCGTACGGGACTTGGCGATGCTCGACGAGGCGCTCCGTCTGCTGGACCCAACCGACCCGGAGTGGCAGCGGGGGCAGCGCCTGCGCGCCGATGTGGAGGCGTGGCAGTGCTACCGGGAGGCCGGGGACGACCCGCGCGCCCGCGGCGTGAGCTTCGCCGCCTGGCGCGAGGCGGGCGGCGGACGCTGCGCGTGATTGTCTCTGCGGACGTGCGTACCCGCTCGCGATCCTCCGCTACGCTCCGGGCATGGATCTGACCGTCGTCCAGGACCTAATCGAGGCGCATCTGCCGGGCAGCCGCGCCACCGTCACGGATTTCATGGGTGCCGGCGGAGACCACCTCGCCGTTCGGGTCGAAGCCGAGCAGTTCGCCGGCAAGAGCCTGATTGAGCAGCACAAGATGATCTACGCCGCCGTCCAGGAGCACATGGACTCGGGCGCGATCCACGCACTCTCCATCACCACCGTCACACTCGATTCTGGAGCATCCGCATGAGCGTCATGAGCGACGAGCAGATCTACGACGAGATCGTCTCCATCGTCACCGGCAATCGCGTTGCCCTCTTCATGAAGGGCACGCCGGAGGAGCCGCGCTGCGGGTTCTCGGCTCGCGTCGCCGAGCGCATCCTCGACAGCGGCGTCGAGTTCATCGCCGTCGACATCCTGCCGGATCCGCGCATCCGCCAGCAGCTCACGGCGTACTCCAGCTGGCCGACCACCCCGCAGCTGTTCGTCGGCGGCGAGCTGATCGGCGGCTGCGACATCGTTGAGGAGCTCCACGCCCAGGGCGAGCTCGACAAGATCCTCGGCACGGCCGACGCGGCGTCTTAACAAACGCAACGCGCCCTCAACACAGGGCAACACAGGCGCTATCGAGCGGCAAGGGCAGATCAACATCGACCTCGCACCATGGTCATGGGTTCCGGATCACCACCGGGAGCCAGACCACAGGAGGTCGAACAATGAATCCGCATCTGCTCAACGCCATCAGCGAGACACCGCTCTTCGAAGGACTCTCCCAGGAGCGCATCGCTCGTGCCGCGGGCGCCTTCTGCGTGCGGAGCTACGACCGCGGTGAGACCATCTCCGGGGCAGCTGACACCGATCCGCGCGCCTACATCATGGTGGACGGCGTGGCGCGCTCCGTGCGCGTCAACAGCGACGGTCGCTGCCTGACCAGCGGCCTGATCGAGTCCGGCATGGTCTTCGGCAGCCTGCCCTTCGGAGCGGATGCCCGCACCGAGCAGGTCGAGGCGCTCGTCGACTGCGATGTGCTCCGTGCCAGCACGGCCGACATCGAGGCCCTCGCCAGCGTCGATCCGATCGTGGCGCGCAACCTGGCCCGCTCCAACGGCCAGCGCCTGCGTGGCGCGGAGGAGCGCCTCGCCGCCCTCGCCTTCCAGCCCGTCCCAGCCCGTCTGGCCGGCGTGGTGATCGAGCTCGCCGACCACTTCGGCAAGGTCACGCCCGAAGGCGTTCGCATCGACGTTCGCCTCACGCACGGCGCGCTCGCGGAGATGACCGGCACGACGCGCGAGACGCTCACGAAGGTCTCCGGGTGGCTGCGCTCAGAGGACATCGCGTCGATCGAGCGCCGCATGATCTGGGTCTCCGACTGGGACGCCCTCGTCGAGGTCCACGAAGGTGCGCGCTGCATGCCCGGCCGCACGGCAAAGCTGGGGCTCGAGGTCTAGAGCCCGGGTGATACCTTGCCGACTGTGAATAGCCTCATTGCAGTCGGATCGATCGCCTACGACACCCTCGAGACGCCCTTCGGACGACGCGACCGGGCGCTCGGGGGGTCGGCGGTCCACTTCTCTCTCGCCGCCAACCTCTTCACTGACGTCGGCGTGGTCGGCGTGGTGGGGGACGACTTCGACGGCGAGCCAGTGCTCGCCGAGCGCGGCATCGACACCAGCGGCATCCAGGTGGTCGCGGGCGGTACGACGTGCGCGTGGGAAGGCCGGTACGGCTTCGACCTCAACGTCGCCGAGACGCTCGATACGCGCCTCGGCGTGTTCGAGCAGTTCGATCCGCAGCTGTCGGAGGAGCAGGCCAAGGCGCCGGTGCTCTTCCTCGGCAACATCGTTCCCGACCTGCAGCGCTCCGTCCGGAAGCAGTCGCAGGCCGGCTTCGTCGCCCTCGACTCGATGAACCTCTGGATCGAGATCGCCAAGGATTCGTTGCTCGCGGCGATTGGCGAGGTCGACTGCGTGATCCTCAACGACGGCGAGGCGCGCCAGCTGACGGGCGAGTCCACCCTCGCCAAGGCGGCCCGTGCGATCTCGGTGCATGGCCCGCGCATTGTCGTGATCAAGCGTGGCGAGTACGGCGCGGCGCTGTTCGTCGATGGTGCGTTCTTCGGTGTGCCCGGCTATCCGCTCGAGGAGGTCTTCGACCCCACGGGAGCCGGCGACTCGTTCGCCGGTGGCTTCGTCGGCTACCTCGCCGCGACGGGCCAGACCGAGCCCGACATCGCGCATCTCAAGCGCGCCGTGGCGTACGGGTCGATCGTCGCCTCGTTCAACGTGGAGGAGTTCGGCACGGAGCGCGTCCAGCGCCTCACCCGCGACGAGGTCGAGACGCGTGTCGGGGAGTTCCACGCCATGACGTCGTTCGACCTCGGGTGACGGGGCGCAATCGGCGCGATTGGTAGCCTGAGCCCATGAAGGTCCATCTTCCCGACGGCACGGAGCTCGAGCTCGAGGACGGCGCGACCGGCCTCGACTGCGCGCGTGCGATCGGTGAGCGCCTCGCCAAGGCGACTGCCGCGATCGAGGTCGATGGGGAGGTACGGGATCTGCGCCTGCCGTTGCCCGACGGCGCACACGTGAAGATCCTGCGCGTCGGCGACGAGGAGGCCCTGCCGATCCTGCGGCACTCCACGGCGCACGTGCTGGCCGAGGCCGCACGCCATGTCTTTCCCGGCGTGAAGATCTCGATCGGCCCGGCGATCGACAACGGCTTCTACTACGACTTCGAGTTCCCGGAGCAGATCGGCGAGGCGGATCTCGCGCGCATCGAGGACGAGATGCGCCGGATCCTCAAGCAGAAGCACGTCTTCACCCGCGAGACGACCGACCGCGACGTGATCCGCCAGCGCTTCGTCGACGAGGACGAGGCGTACAAGGTCGAGCTGATCGACGACCTGCCGGCCGACGAGCCGCTGACGGTCTACACGCAGGACGACTTCAGCGACCTCTGTCGCGGCCCGCACCTGCAGGACACTGGCCCGATCAAGGCCTTCAAGCTCACGCACGTGGCCGGCGCCTACTGGCGCGGCGACTCCACGCGCACGATGCTCACGCGCGTCTACGGCACCGCGTTCTTCACGCAGGAGGATCTCGACCAGCACCTGCACAACATCGAGGAGGCGCAGAAGCGCGATCATCGCCGCCTCGGTCGCGAGCTCGACCTCTTCTCGTTCAACGATGTCTCCCCGGGAGCGCCGTTCTGGCACCCGAAGGGCATGATCGTCTGGAACACGCTCGTCGACATGTGGCGCAAGGAGAACAGCGAGCGCGGCTACCAGGAGGTGAAGACGCCGATTCTCTACGCGTCCGACCTCTGGAAGACGTCGGGGCATTGGGACAAGTTCCGCGAAAACATGTATCTGCTGGAGATCGAGGAGCGCGCCTTCGGCATGAAGCCGATGAACTGCCCGGCGCACTGCATGATCTTCAAGAGCGATCGCCGCTCGTACCGCGAGCTGCCGCTGCGCATGAACGAGGTCGGGCTCGTGCATCGCCACGAGCCGTCCGGCACGCTGCACGGCCTGATGCGCGTCCGGCACATCACCCAGGATGACGCGCACCTGTTCGTCACCACCGAGCAGATCGAGGAGGAGGTCCAGAACGTCCTCGGCTTCGCGCTCGATCTGTACGAGCTGTTCGCGATGCACTTCAAGATCGAGCTTTCCACGCGACCCGAGGTGCGCGTGGGGGACGACGCGATCTGGGACAAGGCCGAGGAGGCGCTCCATCGCGTCCTGCAGGCGCGCGGCATCGAGTACCGCGTCAACGAAGGCGACGGCGCGTTCTACGGCCCGAAGATCGATATTCACCTGACCGACTCGCTGGGCCGCTCGTGGCAGTGCGGCACGGTGCAGCTCGACTTCAACCTGCCGGAGCGCTTCGAGCTGACGTACACCGGCGCCGACGACCACGACCACCGCCCGGTGATGATCCACCGCGCGCTGCTCGGCAGCTTCGAGCGTTTCATTGGCATCCTGATCGAGCACTACGGTGGCGCCTTCCCGCTCTGGCTCGCCCCGGTACAGGC
>CAINDT010000244.1 GCA_903847495.1 uncultured Actinomycetes bacterium | reverse complement strand
GTGCTGGCTGTCGAGCAGTGCGGCACCGGCCTTGACCGGCTCGAAATCGAACTGGATGTCCGGGCCGAGGTCAATCTCGGCCGCCTGGAGCCGGCGATTGGCGACGCCCTCGTCATCGAGGGGAAACGGCACGATCACGAGTACGCGCTTGGGCATGGTTGCCTTTCGGAACGTGGGACTGCGACAACCGTAGCGCGTGCGTCTAAGGCATCATGATGTGCGCTTTTGACGCACTATGATGCATGACGTGCGCACCACCTTGACGATTGATGACGATCTGGCTGCACTCCTCCACGAGCAGGCGCGGCGAACGGGCCGTACATTCCGCGACGTGGTCAATGAGGCGATTCGCGATGGACTGCTGCGCAGCGAGTTGGAGTCCCCGTGCATTCCACCCGTGCACGACCTCGGCATCCGCCCCGGCGTCGATCTCACCAAGGCGCTGCAACTGGTGGGCCAGCTCGAAGACGAGGAGATCGTGCGGAAGATGGAGATCGGCAAGTGATCGTTCCGGATCTCAACCTTCTGATCTACGCATCGGACGGCCGTGCCCAGCATCACGCCGCTGCGCACGCCTGGTGGTCGGAGTGCCTCAACGGGCGTGAACGCATCGGGTTGGCATGGAGCGTGGCGCTCGGCTATCTGCGCATCGTCACCAGCCCGCGGGTCATGGAGCGGCCGCTCCCCATCGGCGAGGCGCAGGCGGACGTGACGTTCTGGCTGAGTCGCCGCAATGTGGTGATGATCGAGCCGACCAGCCGGCACCTCGAGATCCTCACCGGTCTGCTCGAGCCGATCGGCGTGGGCGGCAATCTGGTTCAGGATGCCCATCTTGCTGCGTTGGCCGTGGAGCACGGCGGCGACGTGCACTCGGCCGATGGCGACTTCGCGCGCTTCAGCGGCGTGCGCTACCGCAATCCGCTGGTGGTTTAGCTCAGCCGTTTTCGACGGCGCGGCGCTGGCGTTGCATCAGGCTGCACCAGTCCCACGACGCGCCACCCATCTCGTCGACCTCGTCGAGTAGATCGGCGACGAGTGCCGTGACGGGGAGCTCCTCGCCGGTGCGATCGGCCTCGTCGAGCACGAGCGAGAGGTCCTTGCGCATCAGCGTGGTCGAGAAGCCGTAGTCGAACTTCCCCTCGATCATCAACTCGGCACGGTTCTCCATCATCCACGACGTCGACGACCCCGTCAGCATCACCTCGAGCACCTTGCGCGGGTCGAGCCCGGCGTGCTCCGCGAAGACGAGGCCCTCGGCGAGCGCCTGGCCAACGCCCACGACACAGATCTGGTTGGCCATCTTCGTCAACTGGCCCGCGCCGGGGCCACCGATCAGATTCGCGCGCGCCGCATAGGCCGCAACAACCTGCGAGGCGGTCTCCCAGGCGGCTGCGTCGCCGCCGGCCATCACCGCCAGCTTGCCGTTCTCGGCGCCGACGGTGCCACCCGAGACGGGAGCATCGATGAACGCACGGCCCGTGGCCGCAGCCTCGGTGGCCAGCGTCCGGGCGATCTCAGCGGAGGTGGTGGAGTGGTCGATCCAGATGGCCCCC
>CAINDT010000243.1 GCA_903847495.1 uncultured Actinomycetes bacterium | reverse complement strand
GGTCTGACCCCGTTGGCACACCTACCCCTGCAGGCGGCGCCGCCTGCACCCAATCGGGGACGGCCTCCGGGGCGTGAACGCCACCGCGCCGCCTGCCCGCGCGGTGCTCACAAAATCCGAACATTTCCGGGATCCCGCTGGCTACGGGAAATCCGCGACGATTGTGTGACAATTGCCACCAGTTTGCAGGGGTTTTTGCCGACGCGGCGACGGATCGGTGGTACCTTCGGTGCTCGAATGTCGAACACACGGAGCCCTCAGCTCCGGCCGGTGGTTTCGCTTCTCGCGCTGTTGGTCGTTGCTTCCATGATCGTCGTCGCGCCCGCGTCCGCCGGGTGGAAGACGCACCGCGCACCCGCATTCGAGCGCGCGGTGATCGCCGTGCACGCCACGGATGCGCAGGCGATCGCGGCCCGACGGCAGCTGAACGGGGCGCAGGAGCGGCTGCGCGGCGTCGAGCAGCGCGTGACGACGCTGCGGCAGGTGGAGCGCGCCGTCCGCGCATCGCTCCAAACGGCGCCCGCGGCCGGCATCGGCGGCGCCGCCACAACGCTGCTGACGGTCACGAGAGAGCGGATCCAGGTGGAGCGGTCGCGCCTCGCGCTCCAGGAGGACATCGCGTACTCGCGCACGCTGCTCGTCAAGGCGCAGCAGCGCCGCGCCGTCGTGCTCGGTGGTCTTTCGCTTCAGATGCGCCAGCGCGTCCTGCGGGCAGACCGTGTGCGCCAGCGCCAAGCGCGGGCGCGCCGCGCCGCCGCGCGTGAGCAGGTCCTGCTCGCGCCCGTCGAGCTCACGGCTCCAGCCGCTGTCGGCGACAACGGCGCCGACCTCGCCCGCGAGCTCGACGGTGCAGCCGCGCCGCCGGCGGCGTCCGGCTCCGGCGCGATCGCCGCCGCGTATGCGCTCACCCAGCTGGGGACGCCCTACAGCGCCGCCGGGTACTCGCCGGAGCAGGGTTTCGACTGCTCGGGCCTGATCTACTGGGCGTTCGCGCAGGCCGGCCACGACGTACCCCGCTCGTCGTGGCAGATCTGGGACGCTGGTCGTCGGATCGCCCGCGGCGCGGCGCAGCCAGGCGACATCGTCTCCTTCCACGGGCAGGGCCACGTCGGGATCTACGTCGGCGACGGGCTCTACGTCCACTCGACGAAGGCGGGCGATGTGGTGCGCGTCCACGCGATCGCGGACCGCAACGACCTCGACGGCTTCGTGCGCCTGGGGTGATGCGCCCCACGCGCACCCGGAAGCCGCGGCCACGCCGCTGCTACCCTTTGGAGGACATGCGGCACCTTCGGAGACCACGCCTCCGGCCCGCTGCAGCGCTGTTCGCGCTGCTCGCCGTGGCCCTCGCCGCCGGCTTTGCGCCGGGGGCTGCTCAGGCCGACCGCCTGTCGGAGGCCCGTGCCCAGGCCGATCAGGCCGAGGTCGAACTGCAGTCGCTCAACGATCAGGTTGCCGCCGCCGCTGAGCAGTACAACGCAGCCCAGGTGCAACTCGACGAGACGAACGCGAAGATCTCCGAGAACCAGAAACTCCTGCGCGCCTCGAAGTCGAACCTGCGCGTGTCGCGCCAGGAGCTCTCTCAGATGCTTGTCGACGCGTACCGCCAGGGCAATCCGGACCTCGTGGCCATGCTCCTCAACGCCGGCTCGATCGATCAGCTCGTGGACCAGCAGCGCTTCGTGCAGCGTGCCACCTCGCACGCCGAGCAGGTCGTCGCCGATGTGCGCACCTACGCGCGGGACGTGAAGCGCCGCGAGGAGGCCCTCCAGGGCGAGCGGGCGACGCGTGAGGACGTGCTGGCACAGCGCGAGTCGGAGAAGGCGTCGATCGAGGACGCGCTGGCCGCGCGCCAGCGCCTGCTCAACTCGCTCAGCGCCGAGATCCAGCAGATCCTCGCGCAGCGCCTCGCCGCACAGCGCGCAGCCGACGCGCAGGCCGCCGCCGCAGCAGGCGGCATCCTCGCCGATGCCGCCGCCGCGGCCTCGAATCAGGACCTCACGCTCGGCGGGTCTGTCGCGGGCAGTGCGGACGTCGGCACGTACATCGAGCCGCCTCCGTCGTCCAGCACGGGCGGTGCGGCCGCCTCACTCGCGCTCGGCCAGCTCGGCACGCCCTACGTCTGGGGTGGCGGCGCACCGGGCGGCTTCGACTGCTCCGGCCTGATCGCCTGGGCCTACGCGCAGGTCGGCGTGTCGCTGCCGCACCACGCGGCCTCGCAGTACGCCATGGGCACGCCCGTCCCGCTCGACGCGCTCGAGCCCGGCGACATCGTCTCCTTCCACGGCTCCGGCCACGCCGGCCTCTACATCGGCGGGGGGCAGTACGTCCATGCGCCGCAGACCGGTGACGTGGTCAAGGTGTCCAGCCTCGCCGATCGCTCCGATATTGATGGCGCGGTGCGTGTTGGCTAGCGC
>CAINDT010000242.1 GCA_903847495.1 uncultured Actinomycetes bacterium | reverse complement strand
GTCGTGGGTCGATCCGAACGCGGCACTGCCCACCGATAACTGCTTCGGCCATCCGTGGAACACCCAGTACCACGTCCACGGCTTCTCCTGGAAGTGCCTTACCCAGAAGAGTGAGCCCGGCAGCAAGGCCTCGCCACTGTACGGCTATGCCTGGGACGGGTTCGGCATCTACGGACCACGTGATGCCAACGGCAAGTGGATCACGAACAAGCAGCTCGATGAGTGCCACGGCATGACCAGCGAGGTCATGTGGGAGGGCAAGCTGCAGAAGATCTACCACTACGTGCTCAACAACGAGTACCCCTACTCGATCGGCTGTTTCCGCGGCACCCCTGTGACACTGCCGCACAATCTCCAGCACAACATGAGCTAGCGCACAGCCGGCTCCGGCGGCACCTCGGGCCCTCACCCGATCGCCGTCGGAGCCGGCACTGCGTGCGCTTTCTGCGACCGCTAGGCTTCGCTCATCGCGAGGGAGGACCCATGGAGACAGTCGCATTCATCCGCATGGAAGACGGTACGGCCGAGGACTACGCGCTCCTCGATCGGCTCGGCGAGGAGCACATGCAGACGCTCCCCGACCGTCTGCTGGCAGCGCTCGAGGGGCTGCGACACTCGTTCGCCGGCTACCAGGTGACGCGCTACGAGCATTCGCTGCAGTCCGCCACGCACGCATACAACGACGGACGTGATGAGGAGTACATCGTCGCGGCGCTCCTGCACGACATCGGCGACGAGCTCGCGCCCATCACGCACGGCGAGTTCATGGGTGCAGTGTTGCGCCCGTACTGCCGCCCCGAGATCGTCTGGATCGTCAAGCACCACGGTGTCTTCCAGTCGTACTACTACGCGCACCACTCCGGCGGCGACCGCAACGCACGCGATCGCTTCAAGGACAGCCCGTGGTTCGACGCCTGCGCCGAGTTCTGCGCCAAGTACGACCAGAACTGCTTCGACCCCAGCTTCGAAAGCCTGCCCGTCGAGTTCTTCGAGCCGATGGTCCGCCGCGTGTTCGCCGAGCCGCGCTACCTGACCGGCGACGAGCTGATCTGAGGCGCAAAACCGGGTCGACTCCGCATCTTCATGCGGCAGATCCGCAACAGGTGTGCGCGCGGCGATCAGTACACTGACGACGCAACCCACTAGGAGTGTTCATGGACGATTATCCGCTTCTGCATCTGCTTTGGTCGATGCTGCTCATCTTCGGCTTTGTGATCTGGTTCTGGCTGCTGATCACGGTCTTCAGCGACCTGTTCCGCCGTCACGACATCGGCGGGGGCAAGAAGGTCCTGTGGATCATCCTGCTGATCGCCACCAGCCTCCTGGGCATCCTGCTCTACCTGATCGTCAATGGGCACGGCATGGCCGAGCGCAATCAGAAGGCCGTCGCGGCCGCGCAGAAGCAGTTCGACGACCACGTGAAGGAAGTCGCCGGCGGCTCCGCCGCGGAGATCGCGCACGCCAAGTCGCTGCTCGACTCGGGCGCCATCACGCAGGACGAGTTCGAAGCGCTCAAGAAGAAGGCGCTGTCCTAACGACGCACTGACGCGTTGACGCGCCGGGCAACCGGCGCGTCAACGCACAGCGCCGCTGCGCTCCACATGGGAGCGCGCGTGTGCGATCGCGTCGTCCAGCGACGTGAAGAGATGGTTCTCGTGCCGCAACTCCGCGAGCACGCCGAACGTCTCGAGCAGCGGTTGATCTTCTGGCCGCACGCCCTTGATCAGTACGGTGATACCGCGATGCTCGAGGTCGCGCACCATCTCCGCCAAGGCGTTCGCACCGGTGGCGTCGAGCATCCGGATGCCGCTGAGGCGCAGGATCACCACCTCGACGTCACCGACAGCGGCCAGCTCATCAAGAAACCGTTGCGCGGCACCGAAGAACAGCGCGCCGTCGAGGCGGTAGACCGCAATGCGCTCGTGCAACAGCCGCTGCTCGGCATCGACGTCGAACTCGCCGGTCAGGTTACTGACGTCCTCGCGCTCAAGTCCGCTCTGACGTGCGAAGGCGCGCAACGCGAGGATGGCCGCCACGGCGATCCCGATCTCGACGGCCAAGATGAGGTCGAACAGGATCGTGATCGCAGCGGTGAGAACGAAGATCGCCGCCTCGGCTCGCGTGGAGCGCAGGATTGATCGCGCGCTGCGGTAGTCGACCATGCGGAAGGCCGTGACGATCAGCACACCGGCCAATGCCGCCAGCGGTATGCGCGCGACGAGCCCCGAGGCGAACAGCACCACGAGCAGCAGCACCAGCGCATGGACGATCGTGGAGACCCGGGTGCGGGCACCGGCGCGGACGTTGACCGCCGTCCGGGCGATCGCGCCCGTGGCGGGCATGCCGCCGAAGATGCCACTCGCCACGTTGGCGAGTCCCTGACCGAACAGTTCCCGGTCGGGGTTGTACCGCGAACCGTCCGCCATGCCGTCGGCGACCTTCGCCGACAGCAGGCTCTCGATGGCGGCCAGCGCGGCGACGGCGATGGCACTGCCGAGCAGTGTCCGCACCGTGTCCGGGTCGAGCACCGGCAGTGACGGCGTGGGCAAGGACGACGGCAGCATCCCGATCCGCGAGACGTCGATCGCCAGCAGTTCGGCGGCCCCGGTGGCCACGATGACGGCGATCAACGAGGCGGGTAGGGAGCGGCGAATACGCGGGACAGTCAGCATGATCACGACGACGAGCACGACGAGCGCCAGCGAACGGAGCGTGCTCGCATCGATGCGGCCGAGGCACTCGATCGCGACCAGCAGCGCCTTATCGCCGTCCGGTTTCGGCACGTCGAGGGCGAAGGGCACCTGCTGGAGCGCGATGATGGTCGCGATGCCAACGGTGAAGCCCTCGATCACCGGCCACGGGATGTACTGGATCGTCCGCCCCAGGCCAACCAGTCCTAGGACGATCACGATGATGCCGCCCATGATCGCGACGGTGAAGACCGCACCCGCTCCATGCGCCGCGACGATCGGCAGCAGCACGACCGTCATGGCGCCGGTGGGTCCGGAGACCTGCAGCGACGAGCCGCCGAAGACGCCCGCGACGAGGCCGGCGACCACTGCGGTGACGAGCCCAGCCGCGGCGCCGACGCCGCTGGTCACGCCGAAGGCGAGAGCGAGCGGCAGCGCCACAACGCCGACGGTGACGCCGGCCAGGACATCCCCGCGCCAGCTCGAGCGCAGCCCGACGTAGTCCGAGCGCTGTGGCAACGCGCGGCCGAGGATCGTGCGGAGAGGCGACTGGGGGAGCGCCGACACCCTGACGAGCGTACCACCGTGTGCCGAATCGACCTTCTTCACACGTGTGCAATCCGTCCCACAGAAGTGTGCGATTTCCGTCAATCCGGAGCATGCACCTTCACCTCGGGCACAATCAGCCCATGCAACCGGAAGAGCCGCAGCACCCGACCGAGACGCCGCGTGATCGTCTGCCACTCGGGCGCGCCGCGTTCCTCGGCACGATCGCAGCGGGCGCCATTGGCGTCGGTCTGATCTCGCGCATGGGCGGCATGGGAGTCGGCGGCATCGTCGGCAGCATCGGCAACGCCGTTCCCTCGATGAACGGCATCGTGCCGACCAACGGCTGGCGCATCTACAACGTCCAGGATCCGATGCCGACGTTCGATCCCGCGTCGTACACCCTGACGATCGACGGCGAGGTCGAGAACCCGGTCCGGCTGACATGGAGCGACGTGCAGGACACGCCGATGGTCACCAGCATCAGCGACTTCCACTGCGTCACGGGCTGGTCCGTCGAGAACGTGCACTGGAAGGGCATCACACCCGCCACGGTCCTCGATCTCGTCAAGCCCAAGGCCACCGCCAAGCACGTCAACTTCCAGTCGCTCGAGGAGCCGTACTTCGACCAGCTGACGATGGAGCAGTTCACGCTCAAGGACGTCTTGCTCGCGACGGAGATGGATGGTCTGCCGCTCAAGCGCGTGCATGGCGCGCCGATGCGCCTCGTGATTCCGCAGATGTACGGCTACAAGGGCGTCAAGTGGCTCTCGCACATCACCTTCGAGCCCGAGGCGACGCGGGGCTACTGGGAGACGCGCGGCTACGACGCCGACGCCTGGGTGGGACGCGATGTCTACCACTAGCCCACCAGTCCGTCGCGCCGCACCGCCAAGCACCCGGGTCCGCCGCTTCACCGGTGCCCAGCGCCTGCTGCACCTGGTGCTCGCGGTGACGTTCTTCGGGATGCTCTGGACGGGCTTGTGCCTGTGGTCGCCCGCGCTCGCGGAGGTGATGAATCGGCCGCTGGCGAAGCAGTGGCACTTCTACTTCGCGATCGCCCTCGGCGTCGCGTTCGTGCTGATCCTGATCCTGCGTCCCCGCGACATCCGCGCCATTGCCCGCGAAGTTGACAGCCTGGATCGCGACGACCGCACCTGGCTCAGGGGCGGCCCGCGGCGGCTCTTCAACCACCGTGATGCCCCGCAGCAGGGCTGGCTCAACGCGGGCCAGAAGCTCAACACGGCGGTGACCATCGGGCTGCTGATCGTGCTGACCCTGACCGGCCTCCTGCTGTGGCTCGGCGAACGGAACAACAGCTTCCGCTTCAGCGGCACCGTCGATGTGCACGACATCGCGACGATCCTGATCGTGCTCCTGACCTGCGGCCACCTCTACCTCGCGCTCGTCAACCGCACCACGCGCGCCTCGCTGAGCGGCATGGTCGATGGCACGGTTGATCGCGAGTGGGCGCGCGCGCACCATGGCCGCTGGGTGGCCGAGATCGAGGCGGAGACGCCCGATCAATCTTCCTGACTGGCTGGTCAATCAGGGGCGAAGCCGTGTTCCCTATCCTTGGCGCGTCAGGACGGGAGGAGCCCCATGATCGACTGCGATGTCCACGTGCAGATCACGCACCCAGAGGAGATCCTCAAGTACATCGACGAGGCCGAGCGGGACTGGTACCGCAACCAGTCCTACCTCCTCGGACTGCCCGGCTATCCGTGGTCGAACCCGTCGACGTGGTTCCGTGGCGACCTTGCCGTCGACGAGACCGGCATGCCCGGCGGAAACGCCACGATCGTCGCCAAGGAGGTGCTCGACGATCAGGGCGCCGATCTCGGCATCCTCACTGCCGACGACGCCCTCAGCGTCGGGCTGATGGAGAACGCGTATCGCGCCGCGGCGCTGGCCCGCGCCCATAACGACTGGCTCCGCGAGGACTGGTTCCCCCACGACGACCGCTTCCGCGGCTCGATCATCGTGCCGTCCCAAGATCCGGTTGCCGCCGTGGCGGAGATCGAGCGCTGCGCGAGCGACCGCCGCTTCGTCCAGGTGCTGCTGGCCGGCGGCAGCGAGCGCCCCTACGGCGACCCGAAGTACCTGCCGATCCTCGAGGCTGCCGCGGCCAACGGCCTCGCCGTCGCGATCCACTCCGGCATGGAGGGCATGGGCCTCGCCCACCAGCCGAGCGGCGCTGGCGCCCCGACGTTCTACATCGAGTGGCACACGATCGGCTCGGCCTGCTCGATCATGGCTCACCTGATGTCACTGCTCACGCACGGCACCTTCCGTCGCGTGCCCGACCTCAAGGTCCTGCTGATCGAGGGCGGCATCGCCTGGCTGCCGGGCATGCTGTGGCGCCACGACACGAACTGGCGCGGCCTGCGTGACGACACGCCGTGGCTCGACGAGCCGCCGAGCGAGACGATGAAGCGCCATATCCGCTTCGCCACGCAGCCGCTCGAGCACACCGACGGCAACGACGAGCTGCTCTGGCAGATGCTCGCCGCCGTCGGTGCGCCCGACATCCTCTGCTACACGTCCGACTACCCGCACTGGGACGGCGACGAGCCAAAGTGGCTTGCCAACCGCCTGCCTGAG
>CAINDT010000241.1 GCA_903847495.1 uncultured Actinomycetes bacterium | reverse complement strand
TGCGACGGCGCGTTCTTCCGCGAGCACGAGATCGTCGTGGTCGGCGGTGGCGACTCCGCGATGGAGGAGGCCAGCTTCCTGACGAAGTTCGCCTCCAAGGTGACGATCGTGCATCGCCGCGAGGAACTGCGCGCGTCCAAGGTGATGATCGACCGCGCCCGCGCCAACCCGAAGATCGCGTGGGAGCTCGGCTACGTGGTCGAGGAGTGCCTCGGCGAGGACGCACTGACCGCCGTGCGCATCCGCGAGACGGAGGGCACCGCCACCAAGGAGATCCCCTGCACGGGCCTCTTCGTCGCCATCGGCCACGACCCGACGACGACGCTCTTCCAGGGCCTGCTGGACATGGACGAGAACGGCTACCTGCTGCAGCAGCCCGGCTCGACCGCGACGAAGGTGCCGGGCGTGTTCGCGGCCGGCGACGTCGCCGACCACGTCTACCGCCAGGCGATCACGGCCGCTGGCAACGGATGCCAGGCCGCGCTCGACGCCGAGCGCTGGCTCGCCGACGTCGAGGCATAGCCCGTGCCGTATTTCATCTGCCCCAACTGCCAGGCTCGATCGTTCGATGAGGACGGCCGCGAGGGCCTCTCGCATCAGGCCATCGGCTGCGAGAAGTGCGGCTTCGGCTTCCTCTTCCAGCTGCTCGAGGACTACTTCCCCCGCTCGGGCGCAGGCTTCGTGGCGTGCGATGCCGAGACGCGGATCCTGTCCTCCGGCCACGGCATGTTCGAGGTGACCGGCCGACTCGAGGAGCAGCTGATCGGCCAGGAGGCAGTCGTCGGCCTGCACCTGACGTTCGCCGACGGCGAGGATCCGATCTCCACCACCCTCGAATGGGGCGTGCGCCAGCTCGACAAGCAGGCGGTGATCATGCACGCGGCCGGCATCGAGAAGCAGGTGATCGTTGATTGCTTCCCCGCTTACGACGATGACGGCGGCCTGCTGATCGCCCTCTCGCCGCTCGTCTGACGCGCAGCGGCGCGCTGCCGCTCGACGATGGCCTGGAGACGATGGATCGCGGCGAGGTCGCGGGTGCGCTCCTCCACCCCACGTCCGATCGCAGCCGCGACGGGCGGCGGGATCAGCAGTCCGAGTCCCTCGAGGCGCGCCGCATCGGCGGCCGTCAGGTCGCTGCGAGCCTCCTGCTCGAGCTCCCACCAGGCCTCGCGCAGGCGAGCGTCGGCGAGGTCGTCAGCTGTGCGCTCCGCATGCCGGGCGAGCCGCTCGGCGTAGAGCTCGATGTCGAGGCGATCCATGCCCCGACCATGCCATGGCGTCAGCCCCGCGAGGCGCGCGCGGGACGCGCGGAGCGTCGCCGCTCCTGCACGCCGGTGGGACAGAGATCGAACAGGATGCACGCATCGCAGTGCGCCTTGCGCGAGGTGCAGACGGCGCGTCCGTGGGCAATCAACAGGTGCGTCCAATCGGTCCACATGCGGCGCGGCACGATCGCCATCAGCTCGCGCTCGGCCTTGACCGGCTCGACCGTGTCGGTGAGTCCGAGCCGCAGGCTCAGGCGCGAGGCGTGCGTATCGACGGCGACGCCCTCCGCGATGCCGTAGGCGTTGCCGAGCACCACGTTGGCGGTCTTGCGCCCGGCGCCGGGCACCTCCTTGAGCTCCTTCATCGTGCGGGGCACCTCGCCACCGTGCTCGTGGAGGATGCAGCGCGCCGCGCCGATCAGCGACTTGGCCTTGTTGCGGAAGAAGCCGGTCGAACGGATCGCCTCCTCCACCTCCCCCTGTGTCGCCCCGGCGAAGGCCTCGGGGGTCGGGAACCGCTCGAACAGCGGCGGCGTGACCATGTTGACGCGGTCATCGGTGCACTGCGCGGAGAGGATCGTGGCGACGAGCAGCTCCCATGGCGAGCGGAACGTGAGCGAGCACTTGGCGTCGGGATACTCGGCGCGCAGGCGACGGAAGATCACCCGCGCACGGGCATCCGGCGCACTCGTGCGCGTGACTCTAGGCATCGCGATCCCGCAGTGCCGGACCCGCGCAGAGCACGTTGAGCGCCGGGCAGTCTCCGCAGCCGTACGGAGGCGGCGTCGGACGCCACGGACCGCGCACGGCGCGCTCGGCCAGCCCCTCGAGCTCGGTGCGCAGACGCGCCCGATCGGCCTGCGTGAACACCCGCGTGGCCATCGCGGTGGCGGCCTCGTCGTCGCCGAGCCACTGGTATGCCACCTCGACCTCCGCGTGGCCCGCCTCGAGGCCAGCCAACGCGTACATCGACTCCTGTATCACGTAGCCATCGTCGCGGCGCTCCTCGGGCGTCTTGCCCTTCAGCCGCGCCACCTTGACGTCGCCGATCACCAGACGCTCGTCCGCGACGGCGCTGAGGTCGAAGAAGCCGGTCGCCGTGGCGCTCCCGAGGCGGAGCAGGAATGGCTGCTCGTGCCGCACGTCCGCCAGGTCGGCGAAGCGGGCGCGCAGCGGTGAGACGAGCCAGCGCCCCAGGCCATCGCGGGCCTCCTGCTGCTCGGCGAGCGATGCACGCGGCTCGGCCTCGACGAGCAGGAGTCCGGCGTCGATCTCCTCGCCGATCTCGATCGCAGCGTGCACCGCCTTGCCGACCGCGGCGCTCCCACCGGCCTGCTCGGCAGGCAGTCCCAGCATGCGCTGGGCGTGGAAGCGGTACGCGCAGGCCTCGAACTGCTCAAGCGCCGAATACGACAGCATCGGCGCCTCCCAGCCCTCAGCACCGGCGAGCGGTGCGAGTGGCGCGAGACCGTAGTCCGACGTCGGCTCGGCAGCGCCGACGGCGTCGATGTCGAACGTCAGCTGCGCATCCCCATCGTCGAGCACGTACTCGCGCACCGCACCATCCATCGACGCGGGCAGCACAGGAGCGACCGAGACGTCGGAGACGTGCACGCCGAGGCGGGCGCCGTCGACCTCCAGCACGCGCTCCCCGAGCGCGCAGTCGTCCTCCAGCAGCCCGCACAGCCACGCCAGTGCCGTGCCAGTGGACAGCTTGTCGCCGCGGGCGCCCGACAGGATCAGATGATTCTCGGCCCGCGTGCAGGCGACGTAGGCGACGCGATGATCCTCCAGTTCACGCGCCTCGTTGGCTGCGGCGATCGCCGCCTCGAGCGCGCGCGTGGCACAGCGGTTGCCCGTGGCGGCTGGCACCACCGCAGCCGGCTCGCCGACGGCAGGCACGAGCGCAGCGGGCGAGGCACTCGGGGCCCGCCAGGCCAGATCGGGTACCACGACCACGGGGAACTCGAGGCCCTTCGCCTGGTGCACCGTCATCAGGCGCACGGCGTCATCGGTCTCGGAGGAGATGACGCCCTCGATCTTCAGTTCGCCGTCCAGGCGCCCGGACTCGACCGCCGTGACGAACCCGGCGAGGTCCGCACCGCGGGCGCTCTCGTAGGCCTGGGCGACACGGCGCAGCTTCTCGATGTTGGCCATCCGCGCCGCGCCGTCTTCCTCGACGAGCATCGCGAGGTCGTACCGCGTCTCCGCCACGATCGCCGCCACGAGGTCGGCGAGCCCGAGCCGTCCGGCCAGCGGCCGCAGGCGCGCGATCGCATCGCGCAGCGTGACGGCGCGGGCGAGATCGTCGTCGCGCAGGCCGACGCCGCCGAGATCGTCGAGCGCGATCGCGAACTCCCATTCCACCGCCTGGCGCATCAGCGCCAGACCGTCGTTGGAGACGCCCGCCATCGGCGAGGCAAGGCACGTCAGCAGCGCGTGATCGTCAAAGCGGTTCCAGAGAACGCGCAGCATCGCGAGGATGTCGGCGACGGGCTGGCGCTCGAGGAAGCCGCGACCCGTCGACGAGACGGTCGGCAGGCCCTCGGCCCGCAGCGCGCGTTCGAACAGCTCGGCGTTGGACCCTGCGCGGAACACGAGGGCGATGTCGCGGTAGCGGTAGCCGCCGTCCACGAGCTCCCGCAGGCGTCGCGCCACCAGACTCGCCTCGACAACGCGGCCGCCGTCGGTCTTCTCCCCCACCCCCACGAGCAGCTCGACAGCCGGATCGGCAATGCCGTCGGCCGTGCGCACCGGGATCAACGGA
>CAINDT010000240.1 GCA_903847495.1 uncultured Actinomycetes bacterium | reverse complement strand
TGGCCCTCGCGGCGGAACAGCTCGAGCGACGGCTCGTGCACGAACTTGATCCCGACCTCGGACACGAGGCGCTTCCAGCCGCGGTCGATGGTGTCGAGCGCGTCCTCGGAGAGGGGCTCGAAGCGCGGGGTCCTGTTCACGAACACGAGGTGAATCCTTTCACTGCGGTGCGGGAACTATGGCAGGAGATCACTCGTCGGGGAGGTATACTCCGCTGGCGCCGGCCGTATGCGACGCCGCACGTGATGTCCGATAGCAGCCATGCCACCCCCGACGGCAGCCACGCCCCGCGCGGGCCGCTGCCGCTGCTCGCGCTCGGCGCGCTCGGGGTGATCTACGGCGACATCGGCACCAGCCCGCTCTACGCGATGCAGGTGGCGTTCAGTTCGGCGTTCGGCATGGAGCCGAACCGGCAGGACATTCTGGGCATCCTCTCGATGTTCATCTGGGCGCTGATCATCGTCGTGACGATCAAGTACGTGATCATCGTGACGCGGGCCAACAACAAGGGCGAGGGCGGTGACCTCGCGCTCCAGTCGCTCGCGCTGCGCTTCGTGAAGAACAAGACCCGCACGATGGTCGTCATCGTCGGCATCCTCGCGGTCTCGCTCTTCATGAGCGACGCGGTACTCACGCCGAGCATCTCGGTCCTCTCGGCGGTCGAGGGCGCCGGGCTGAAGTTCCCCACCATCGAGACGTTCGCCATCGAGATCGCACTCATCATCCTGACCGCGCTGTTTCTCGGTCAGCGGTTCGGCACGGAGAAGGTCGGGCGCCTCTTCGGCCCGGTCATGCTGGTCTGGTTCATCGTGATCGCCGCGATGGGCATTAACGGAATTCGTGAGAACCCGGTGGTGCTCGAGGCGATCCTGCCGATCTACGCCGTCGAGTTCGTGATCGCGCATCCGCTGCTGTCCTTCGGGGCGCTCAGCGCCGTCACGCTGGCGATTACGGGAGCCGAGGCGCTCTACGCCGACATGGGGCACTTCGGCCGCTCGCCGATCACGCTGTCCTGGCTGGCGATCGTGTTCCCCTCGCTCGTCCTCTGCTACCTCGGCCAGGGCGCGCTGCTGCTGCAGAACCCGGAGCTGATCGACAATCCGTTCTACCACCTCGTGCCGGGAGCCGTTGAGATTCCGGTCGTCATCCTCGCTGCTGTAGCGACCGTGATCGCCTCGCAGGCGGTCATCTCCGGTGCCTACTCAGTCACGCGCCAGGCCATGCAACTCGGTCTGCTGCCCCGCATGCGCGTGCTGCAGACGTCAGCCAAGGTGCGCGGCCAGATCTTCATGCCCGTGATCACGCTGCTGCAGTACATCGCGGTCGTGGCGACGGTGCTGATCTTCCGGTCGTCCGAGCATCTGGCCGCCGCCTATGGCCTCGCGGTCACCGGCACGCTCGTCTGCACCACGATTCTCGCGGTGCTCGTGGCGTTCCACCTCTGGCGTTGGCCAAAGTGGCGCATCGTGCTGATCTTCGGACCGCTCGGCATCGTCGATGTTGCGTTCTTCACCGCCAACATGTCGAAGATCCC
>CAINDT010000239.1 GCA_903847495.1 uncultured Actinomycetes bacterium | reverse complement strand
TGGCCCTCGCGGCGGAACAGCTCGAGCGACGGCTCGTGCACGAACTTGATCCCGACCTCGGACACGAGGCGCTTCCAGCCGCGGTCGATGGTGTCGAGCGCGTCCTCGGAGAGGGGCTCGAAGCGCGGGGTCCTGTTCACGTACACTGGGTGAATCCTTTCAACGCGATCGCTGAACTATGGCAGGGGTTTGTTCGCAGCGGCGGTATAGTCGGCTGGCGCCGGTCGTATGCGACGCCGCACGTGATGTCCGATACGAAACACGCCACCTCCGACGGCAGCCACGTCCCCCACGGACCACTGCCACTGCTCGCACTCGGTGCGCTCGGAGTGATCTATGGCGACATCGGCACCAGCCCGCTCTACGCGATGCAGGTGGCGTTTAGTTCGGCGTTCGGCATGGAGCCGAACCGCCAAGACATTCTCGGCATCCTCTCGATGTTCATCTGGGCGCTGATCATCGTCGTGACGATCAAGTACGTGATCATCGTGACGCGCGCCAACAACAAGGGTGAGGGCGGCGACCTCGCGCTCCAGTCGCTCGCGCTGCGTTTCGTGAAGAACAAGACCCGCACGATGGTCATCATCGTCGGCATCCTCGCCGTCTCGCTGTTCATGAGCGATGCGGTGCTGACGCCGAGCATCTCGGTCCTGTCGGCGGTCGAGGGAGCTGGTCTGAAGTTCCCGGCCATCGAGCCACTTGCGATCGAGATCGCACTGATCATCCTGACCGCGCTGTTTCTCGGCCAGCGCTTCGGCACAGAGAAGGTCGGGCGTCTGTTCGGCCCGGTCATGCTGGTCTGGTTCATCGTGATCGCCGCGATGGGCATTAACGGGATTCGTCAGAACCCGGTGGTGCTCGAGGCGATCCTGCCGATCTACGCGTTCGAGTTCGTGATCGCGCACCCGCTGCTGTCCTTCGGGGCGCTCAGCGCGGTGACGCTGGCGATTACGGGCGCTGAGGCGCTCTACGCCGACATGGGGCACTTCGGCCGCTCGCCGATCACGCTGTCCTGGCTTGCGATCGTGTTTCCCTCGCTGGTTCTCTGCTATCTCGGCCAGGGCGCGCTGTTGCTGCAGAACCCGCAGCTGATCGACAATCCGTTCTACCACCTCGTGCCGGGGGCCGTTGAGATTCCGATCATCATCCTCGCCGCTGTGGCGACCGTGATCGCCTCGCAGGCGGTCATCTCGGGCGCTTACTCCGTCACGCGCCAGGCCATGCAGCTCGGCCTGCTGCCACGCATGCGCGTCCTGCAGACGTCGGCCAAGGTGCGCGGCCAGATCTTCATGCCGGTGATCACCCTCTTGCAATACATGGCGGTCGTGGCGACGGTGCTGATCTTCCGGTCGTCCGAGCACCTGGCTGCTGCGTACGGCCTCGCCGTCACCGGGACGCTCGTCTGCACCACGATTCTTGCGGTGCTCGTGGCGTTCCACCTCTGGCGTTGGCCGAAGTGGCGCATCGTGCTGATCTTCGGACCGCTCGGCATCGTCGATGTTGCGTTCTTCACCGCCAACATGTCGAAG
>CAINDT010000238.1 GCA_903847495.1 uncultured Actinomycetes bacterium | reverse complement strand
GGCCCTGTTCGACGTCGGCGCCACGCTCTGCCTCGCACGCATTCCCCGCTGCGAGCAGTGTCCGCTCGCCGACGGATGTCCGAGCCGCGGTCAGCGCTACGAGCCGCAGCGCAAGCAGAGCCGCTTCGAGGGCTCTCGCCGCCAGGCTCGCGGTCAGCTGCTCAACCGCCTGCGCGACGCGCCCGTCGCGCTCGACGAGTGCGACCCGGAGATCGCCGCGTCGCTGGTCAAGGATGGCCTCGCCGAGGTCCGCGACAACCTCCTCGCGCTCCCCTCCTGAGAACCGCCGTCGCGCAGCCGATATACGCTGTGTGCATCGGGCGTCGTCGGCGCCCCCTGACCCTTCACCGAGGACACGCCGTTGACCATCGTCCTGATCCTGATCGTCGTGCTGATCATCCTGATCGGCCTGTGGTTCATCCTCACCTTCAACAGCCTCGTGCGCCTGCGCAACGAGGTCGCGCAGGGACTCTCCTCGATCGACGTGCAGCTGAAGCGCCGCGCCGATCTGATCCCAAATCTCGTGGAGGCCGTCAAGGGCTACGCCGCGCACGAGACCGCTGCGTTCGAGAGCGTCTCCACCGCCCGCGCCAAGGCGCTCGGCGCGCAAACCCTTGACGAGAAGGCCGCTGCCGACGGCGAGATGCAGCAGGCGGTCGGCAAGCTGTTCGCGATCGCCGAGGCGTATCCCGAACTGCGCGCCGTGGAGGCCTTCACGCAGCTGCAGACCGAGCTGTCCGACACCGAAGACAAGATCGCCGCTGCCCGCCGGTACTACAACACGACCGTGCGCGCCTACAACACCAAGCAGCAGACGATTCCCACGTCGCTGATTGCGGGCATGCTGGGGCACCGCGAGGCCGAGTTCTACCGTCTCGAGGACGACGCGGAGCGCGATCCGATCAAGGTGGAGCTGGGCGCATGACGCTGCAGCAGCAGATCCGCTCGGCGCGCCTGCGCACCCTCGTGGTGCTGGTTCTGTTCTTCGTCCTGATGGCGCTCATCGTCGCCGCGATCCGCGTCGCGTTCGGCTCCAGCTGGGGCCTCGTGATGCTGATGGTCGCGATCGGCTACGGCATCTTCGGCTACGTCGCTGCCGGGTCGATCGTGGCGGCGACGGCCGGGGCGCACAAGATCGAGAAGGCCGATGCCCCGGAACTGTTCAACAGCGTCGAGAACGCGGCGATCGCCGCGGGCCTGACGAAGACGCCCGACATCTACATCATCGACGACCCAGCGCCGAACGCCTTCGCCGCCGGACGCACGCCCGACAAGGCGTACGTCGCCGCAACGACGGGCATCCTCCAACTGCTCGACAAGCGCGAGCTCGAGGGCGTGATGGCGCACGAGATGGCACACGTCCGCAATCGCGACGTGCGCCTGATGACGCTCGCGGCCGTGATGGTCGGCGTCATCACGATGGTCGCCGACATGCTGATGTGGTCGATCTTCCTCGGCGGCGGACGCAACAGCGAGAACAACAATCCGCTTGGCGCGATCATCGCCATCGCCGCGATCATCCTCGCTCCCATCGGTGCTGCGCTCCTGCAGATGTCGCTGTCGCGTCGCCGCGAGTACCTCGCTGACGCCACGGCGGCAGAGTTGACGGGCGATCCTGAAGGCCTCGCCCGCGCGCTGTGGAAGCTCGGCAGCGACCAGCGCCCGCTGCGCAAGGTCAATCGGGCGACGGCGCACATGTGGATCGAGTCGCCGCTGCGCGATAACCACGGCCTCCGCTCCGGCCTCTCCGGCCTCTTCGACACGCACCCCCCGCTCCAGGAGCGCATCGCGCGGCTGGAGGAGATGGGTGGCTTCACGTTGCCGCCCGTCCCCAAGGGCGCGGCCGAAGCCGAGGCATAGGAACCAGTCCCCCCACCGCGCCGCGCCCT
>CAINDT010000237.1 GCA_903847495.1 uncultured Actinomycetes bacterium | reverse complement strand
GCGAGGGCGGAGCGAACGCCGATCAGGCACAGCAGCCCCACCGTGGCGAACAGTTCCGGGCCGGCGCCGTAGATGATCCACACCGCGAACGGCGCGGCAATCAGCGCCGTCTGGGCGCCGCGCGCGAAGTCCCACCGCCAGCGCACGATCAGCAGCGCCACTGCAGCCGGAATACACGCGAGGGGGACGAGCACCATCGCACCACCGACGAGGCACAGCACGCTGCGCCCGCCGCGGAAGCGCATCGTGACGGGAAACATGTGTCCGAGGACGACGGCCGTCCAGGCGATGATCCCGCCCCAGGTGCCAGCCAAAACGAGGCCGATGCCAACCGCGGCTGCGGCTTTGGCGGCGTCGAGCAGGAGGATTGGCACTGAGGCACGCACGCCGATGCTGGTCCGGGCGTTCCAGTAACCGGGATTGCGATCACCGGTCGCCCGCAGATCCTCGACGCCGTGGCGGCGGGCGATCAGGTTGGCGAATGACACGCAGCCCAGCAGATAGCCGACGACGGCCGCGATGACGTAGGTCGCGGTCACGTCGGCTGCCGCGCGAGTTCATCGACGATCGCCCCGGCGACGACCAGGCGATCGATTGCGCCGTACGCCGCCGTCCCCCATGGCCACCGCGTCAGCCACTCGACGAGACTCCAGATCGCCGCACGCGTCTCCTCAGAGCGAGGATCCTCGGCGACGAGGCCATGCACGCGCTCGGCCCGCTCCAGCGTCTCCGCGGACTCCCGCCCGTGAACGCAGCGATGACGGACGAGGATCACGACGCGGGCCACGAGCCGCTCAGCGAAACGCTCGAGATCCTCGACCGTTCCCCCCTCGAGCTCCCAGTAGAGGTCACGCTGGGCGCGCGTGAGCAGCAGATCGTCGGTGGACAGCACACGGTGAGGATACCGCCCCGGCGGACCTGCCGAGGTGCGCGGTTTCCGTCGTTCAGCCGAACGGGAAGCCGGTTGGCGCCCGCTTGGTCAGCGCGCCCCGCGCGTTCACGAACCGGAACTCGGGGTAGGACGCCACGCCAAACGTCCGCGAAGCGGCACGCGACGGATCGAGGTAGACGGCGATGGGCGCCGTTCCGAAACGACGTGCCACGAAAGCACGCGTGTCTGCGGGTGTGCCGAACGACACGGCGACGACTCTCACTCCGGGATGCGTCGACGCGAACCGCGCGACCTCAGGCGCCTCGGCCTGGCACTGGGTTCAAAACGGATGGAGGAACATCACGGCCGTCGGCTTGCCCTTCAGCTTCGACGGCGAGATCGTGCCGTTGACCACTTGGGCGGCATTCGCCGGTGCTGCCGCGAAGGCGAGCATCGCCGCGGCGGCGCAGGTGATGAGGAATCGACGGGGCGACATGCGCTCATTCCAGCACATGTCGCCCGCGTGCGTCAGACCGACGGGCGGGCGGACTCGTCCTCGAGGACGGAACCACACTCGCGGCAGGCGTGGGCGTGCGCCCCGCCACGCAACTCGATACGGAAGGTCTCGCCTTCGCAGACCACGCAGACGCCGTCGACGTTGCTGTGGTCGTGGGGCGCCCAGGCGTCGAGCAGATCCTGGAGCGAGCCGGTCATCGGGACGGTGGCGTGCATGTCGGCGGTAAGCATGACTCAGATCCTCCGGAAGACGCCCACCACGACGCCCATGACGACGACGTGGTCGGGATAGAAGGGCTCGAGATGATCGTTCTCGGGGTCGAGACGGACCCGCCCCTCGATGCGACGCAAGCGCTTGACGGTGGCCTCGTCGCCGTCCACGAGGCACGCCGCGATCTCGCCGTCGGCGCAGTCCTCCTGCCGACGGATGACCACCGTATCGCCGTCCAGGATGCCGGCGTTGATCATCGAGTCGCCGCGCACCTTGAGCAGGAAGTTCTCGCCGCTGCCGGTGATCTGCTCGGGCACAGCGATGTGCTCGGTCACGTTCTCCTCGGCGAGGATCGGCGCACCCGCCGCGATGCTGCCGACCAGCGGCAGCAGCCGCACACCGGGCATGTCGTCGAGCTCGACGCGCTGGGCCTGCGCCGCCCGAGCATCGCGACGCTCGGTCAGATCGATCGCGCGAGGCTTAGTCGCATCGCGCGTGAGCGCGCCGCTCTCCTCCAGCGCCTTGAGGTGCGCGTGCACGGTCGACGGCGAGTTGAGGCCCACGGCCTCGCCGATTTCGCGCACGGTCGGCGGGTACCCCTTCTGCTCCATGTACTCCTGGACCACGTCCAGGATCTCCTGCTGTCGCTTCGTGAGTCCCACGGCTGACCTCCAGTCGAACGGGTGTTCGCGTCACACTGTGCCACATCGAACACGTGTTCGCAAGTTCGGGTTGTGTCGAGACGCTG
This sequence comes from uncultured Actinomycetes bacterium, assembly GCA_903847495.1. Taxonomy (GTDB): domain Bacteria; phylum Actinomycetota; class Thermoleophilia; order Gaiellales; family F1-60-MAGs149; genus F1-60-MAGs149. The sequence goes on along the minus strand of CAINDT010000237.1, from coordinate 15,545 downwards.
TTGACGCGTGGCAGCGCGGCCGACCGACGGGTTCGTCTACGATCCCGCACGCACGCGCTGGTGGCGGAATTGGTAGACGCGCAAGGTTGAGGGCCTTGTGCCCGCAAGGGCGTGGAGGTTCAAGTCCTCTCCAGCGCATCGTGCAAACGGCCCCCGGTTCCCCGGGGGCCGTTTTCGTGCTGCAGGAGGTCGTACTCGGGCGCGATTGTCGGGGCGCCCGTCCCGGTTGTCGGTCTAGCTGTTCATGCTCGAGCCCGTGGCGGCCGGCGGCGCGGGGCGATACTCGTCCATGAGGGCATCGAACTGGGCCCGGGTGATGCCGAGCGCCGAGGCGATCGCGTTCTTCGTGGCGTCGGTCGGCTTGGTGCCGGGCGCCGGGCGGTTCGCCTCGAAGGCCTGCTTGACGGCTGCCTGACTGAGGCCGAGCTCCTGCGCGATCTGGGCGATCGGGAGCTTCGGTCCGCGCTGTCCGCCCTGGGGTGCGTACTCCTTCATGATCGCATCGAGCTTGGCCGAGGTCGTGCCGAGGGCGGTCGCGACCGCCTCACGCTGCGCGGCGGTCGGGCGCTGCCCCTCGGCGGGACGGTTCGCCTTGAACGCGGCCTTGACCGTGGCGACGTCGAGCCCCAGCTCCTTGGCGATGGCGTCGAACGGCGGATGATGATGACGGTGGCCGGCAGCGGCCGTGGTCGTCGTGCTCGTCGAGCCCGACGTGGCGGACTGTGCGAGCGAGGCCGCCGGCAGCGCGAGGGCGGCAACGGCGGCGGTGAGGGCGATGAACTTGCGATTCATGATGGGTTCTCTCTCGTGTCGGTGTGGGCGGGAGCACGTCCCGCAGACCGGACGATGCACGGTCGCCCTGAGAGAACCCTGAGGGTGTGAGAGCAGCCTGAGAGAGCGCGCTAGACGCGGTGCGTCTTCGCACGGAAGACGTGCTCGAGATCTTCGGCCGGGAACCCCTCGGCGACGAGGTTCTCCGTGGCGTAGCGGTAGACGACGACCGTGAAGACGGCGCGCAGCACCGAGCCGACGGTAACGCCGACGAAGAAGAGGATCAGCCCGAGCACGATCAGCGGCACGCCGCCGGCCCAGGTGGCGTTGACGCCCGCCAGCACACCGAGCACGGCGAGCCCGATGCCTGCGAGCGCAATCAGTGCCGGGATCAGACCAACGGCGGCACCGCCGACGATCGACTCGCCCCAGCGGGCGCGGACGACGGACAACGACTTCTTCAGCGCGGCGAACGGACCGAGTCCCTCGAGCGCGAGGATCGGCAGGACGAAGAAGCTGGCGATGCTCCACGCCGCCCCGCCGATGGCCTGGATCAACGCACCGCCGAGACCACCCGCCCGGTCGGCGACCAACTGCAGCACAAGCCCGACGGTGGCCGAGACGAGGCCCCACTTGACGATCACGCCCTTGCGCGACCACGCCACGCCGATGCCCGTGCCGAGCGTGGGGTCTTGACCATCGAGGACGTGGGAGGCGTTGGCGGCGGCCGCCACGCCGAAGAACGAGGCGCCGATGTTCATGCCGAAGAGGCCGATCGCGAGGAGCGCCCAGCCGATGATCGCGTTGTCGCCGAGGACGACGAAGCCGAGGAGACCCAGCGGCAGCATCACGAGCACGGCGTACCCGATGCCGAACGCCGCGGCCAGCAGCGGGAACGCGATCAGGCTCTTCTCCTTGCGCACGACACGCCACGAGGCGCCGGCCATGCGGAGTCCGAGGCGGAATCGTCCCATGCGCGGCACTGTACGCCATCGCCCAACGGGAAGCCCGCTCACACCCTGCGTCAGATCCGCAGCCCCGCCGCGTCAGCCCTGTCGGATAGGGCGTTGCCCGTCACCGTTTCCTTCAGGAGGATCGACATGCTCAAAGCACGAAAGCATCTGCGCGGAGCCGTCATCGGCGCCGCGGTGCTCGCCTCGCTCGCAGGTGCCACCGGCGCCCAGGCGTTCGAGGGCGACTGGACCATCACCGGCGAGTTCGCCCGGAGCACGAATCCCAGCTTCTACGGCGGCTTCAACCCGAACGACGTCGATTCCGTCGCCGCGACGTTCGACAACCGCGCCAAGACGGTGGCGCTGCAGCTCGAGTTCTTCCAGGCGCCCGAGCGCGGCAACATCTACGTGTCCTTCGGCCGCGGTCAGACCGATGGCAGCTGCGCCACCAGCACGATGGACATCGCCATCAACGCGCGCGACATCGTCGGCCCGTCGCACATCGAGTACGGCTACACGATGACGCGCTACACCCCGCCATCCGGCGACGGCTGGACGTACGTGGCGCGCGTCCGCGTCGGCCACGAGTACTACCGCTACCAGTGGTCGCGCATCATCTCGGGCCTCGACACCGCGAACCACGAGCGCGTCGCATCGCTGACGCTCGACGGTGTTGACGGCTCGCTGACGTCCGTCAGCCGCATCGCCAACACGGCAACCGAGATGAACTGGGCCTTCGCGTGGCCACTGCTCAACAACCTCGACGCGAACTGCCTCGAGATCGAGGTGCCGGGCCGCCGCGCGCCGTACGTGATTGCACCCCCTGCGGCCCCGGTCGTCGATCCGGCTCCCACCCCGGACCCGGCGCCGACGCCCGACCCGACGCCGGCTCCGACCGCCGGTCTGATCACGGCCGCCGATGACGTGACCCTCGACGACATCGCCACGACGGCGACCCGCCGCGGTACCCGCGTGGTCCTGCGCATGACCGGTTCGGCCGAGCAGGTCCAGGTGCGCATCCGCAAGGGCTCGAAGACCCTGAACTTCGCCAACACGCTGGCGATCCGCAACGCCCCGGCCGACGCCCGCTTCGTGCAGGTGCGGTTCTCCGACGGCGATGACTGGTCGAGCTGGGATCGCGTCGCGATCCGCTAGACCGCACCACCCCGCCGCGTCCGACGAGCCTCGCGCCGTCGGACGCGGCTCGGGGCACCCGTAAGCGCCTGCCACGGTTCGCCGACGAGCAGGCATGACCACGCATCGTTCCTCCCCGCGCCGCGCCCTGCTGCTCACGGCAGCCGCAGCCGCACTGTCCCTCCTCGTCGCCGCACCTGCCGCCGCCTACGAGGGCGACTGGACGCTGACGGGCACCTTCCCTCGCACCACCACACCGAGCTTCAACGCGGGCTTCAACCCCGACGACCTCGATCGGGCCGAGATCACGTTCGACAATCGCACCAAGGAGCTGCGACTTGCGCTGGCGACGTTCGAGACGCCGAGCGGCGGCCCCGTCCACGTCGCGTTAGGCACCGGGCGGTCCGACGGCTCCTGCGCCCTTGGCACAGCCGAGGTGACGATCACCTCGCAGCCAGCGCTGATCGAGCGCACGATCATGGAGACGGTGCGGGAGTGGTCGCCACCCCGGGAGCGCCGCACGTGGTCGAACACCTGGCCGGGCACCGGCTGGGCCTTCGCCGGCTACGACACCTGGTCGCGGATGTACCGCTGGATCCTGCCCGGCACGTGGGTCGTGCGCACCGTTGCCCGGACGGTTCTCGAAGGCGACCCCCTGCGTCTCGAGCGCACGGCGGTACTCACGCGCCGCGGCGTCGATGGCACGCTCGTCGCAACGACCACGGTCGACATCGGCGGACGCACGTCGGCCTGGAGCTTCGGCGCCCCGCACCTCGATGGCCTGCACGCGGCGTGCGCCGCCATCACGATCCCACACCGCGTGGCGCCGTACACGATCGCGCCGCCGCAGCCCGAGCCCGTGCCGGCCCCGGCGCCCCCGGCCACGGATGGGCCTGCTGCTGATGATCCCGATGCGATCGACCTCGACGAGATCGAGATCACCGCGAGGCGCCGCGACGGGGCCATCGAGGTGCTCCTGACCGGTGGCGAGGCCGAGTCGATCGGGATCCGCGTGCGCCGCGCCTCGCGCACCGTGGCCTTCCGCGGCCGGCTGGTGCTGCGACGTCAGCCGGCGACCGTCCGGTCGGTGCTGATCCGCCTCCACGATGGCGACGCGTGGTCACCGTGGGAACGGGTGCCGGTGCGCTGAACGGTTCCGGTGCCGATCCGGTTTCGATCCGGAGACGCCCGGGGAATCCGCTCGCCGAGGTCGTACGTTGAGGGCATGACACGAAGAAGCCCCCACCGCATCGCGCTGGTCGCGCACGATGGCGCCAAGACCGCCATGCTCGAACTCGTCGAGCGCCACCTCGAGACCCTCCGCCGCAGCCGCCTCGTGGCGACCGCCACCACCGGCGGCCTGCTCAACGAGCACTTCGATCTCAACGTCCACTGCCTGATGTCGGGCCCGCTCGGCGGCGACCTCCAGATCGGCGCGCTCGTCGCCGAGGAGCAGCTCGACCTCGTCGTCTTCCTGCGCGATCCGCTGACCGCCCATCCGCATGACCCGGACATCCAGGCGCTGATGAAGGTCTGCGACGTGCACAACATCCCGCTCGCCACGAACCCGGCGACCGGCGAGCTCTGCGTCGCCGCCTTCGCTTACGCGGATCAGGGCGATCAGGCCCTCGCCGGCGCGCGGTAGCGGCCACGATGCCCCGCCGCGGCCCCGCTCCCCCGCATCGCCTCGGCGGCCTGCGCCGTCCGCGGCTCTGGGGGATCAGCTCGGCGCGTTGAAGTTGGCGTAGCCGAGCAGCGTCCACGCACCCCGGTTGAACCAGAACGTCGCGATGCGGGGCGCCGGCGTGCTCTTGTACTGGACGCCGTCGATCGTCTCGATGTTGGCCGTGCGGAACGAGACGACGAGCGCCGTGCCGTTGCGGGTCACGCGGTAGCCGGAGGGCTCGAACGCGCCGAGCTTGGCCGGGTTGGCGAGATACTCCGCCTTGTCGGCACGGGAGCCGTTGGCGCGCTGAATCTGGAAGGCCGGGTCGAGGAACGCCTCGAGGTCGGCACGCGGGTCGTCTTGCTGCAGCATCGTCAGGAACTCCACGACGAGGTGGCGCCCCCAGGCGGCGGCGGATACCTGCTTGCCCTTGAGTTTCATCGAGGCAGTTGCCTGCTTCGCCGTGTCCGCCGATGCCAGGGCGGGCAGCGCGAGCGCGGCGACGAGGGCGGTGAGGGTGATGAGGGTACGGAGCCGAAAGCGATGCATGCGAACCATCCTACCCGCGCGACGCGAGGAGTCGATCGGCGATCAACGCCACCTGCTCGGCAGCGATGTGGCCGGCGACCATCGCCGTCTGGTCGTTGGGCAGATCCTTGGTCGGCATCAGACAGACGACGTCTGCGCCGACGACGTCGAGCCCGCGCAGCGAGCGCAGCATCAGGTTCGCCTCGTCGATCGTGAAGCCACCCTCCCCCACCTCGAGGTTCGAGACCGCGGGCGCAATCGACGGGTCGAGGCTGTCGAGGTCGAAGGTGATGTAGACCGGGCCGTCTCCGGCACGCGCCACGGCCTCGTCGATCATCGCCTGGAGGCCCATGGCCCGACACTCGGCCATCGTGCGCACGGCGTAGCCGAGGTCGTAACTCGTCTTGAGCCACGTCGTGGTGCGCGGTGCGCCGCGCATGCCGATCTGCGTGCTGCGCGACGGGTCGATGCAGCCGCTCTCGACGAGGTACGCAGCCCAGTGCGCGGCGGATCGCTTGGCGCCGAGCCAGTGCGGCAGCTGCGCGTACGAGTCGACGTGGGCATCGAAGTGAATCAGCGCCACCGGCTGGTCGCGCGTCACCCGCGAGCCGGGGCCGGCGAGGCCGAGCAGCACGCCACCGGTGATCGCGTGGTCGCCACCGATCGAGACGAGCCGCGTGTCGGCATCCGCGGCGGCGCGGGCACAGGCGGCGATGCGGTCGATGCAGGCCTCGTTGTCCATCGCCTCGGGCAGCGGCACATCGCCGAGATCGCTGACGCGCACATCCTCAAAGGCGTGGATGCCGAACGCGGCGTGCGGGCGGCGGTTGTGCGAGCTGACGCCACGAACGGCACGCGGCCCGAGGTGCTGATCACGCTCGGTCGAGCCGTTGCCAGCGGAGTGCGGGATGCCGAGCACGCCGATGTCGCAGTTGGCGGGATCCTCGTCGTGCGGGGCGCGGAAGAACGTGGGGACGCCCCACCAGTAGAGCGTCTCGAGCTGCGCGCGGATGCCGTCGTCGGCCATGTCCGTCTCCTCTCCTCGTGGGCATCCTAGTCGCGCCCGGACTGCCTTCCGGCAGACGTCACATCCATTACGCTTTTCGCGTAATCACTCTGACGTCTGCGACGACTCCACGGTGAACGTCACATCGTCAAGGAGCCCCGCGCTGAGCCATCGCCTCGAGATCATCAACGACCCGCAGCTGCTGGCGCACGCCCTGCAGGGCGAAGGCGACGCGCTCGCGCTGCTGGGACTGGCATCGCTCCAGCTCGGCGACCAGGCGACGGCCCATCAGCGCTTCGAGGCCTGCATCGCCGCGCCCCACCCGACCGGCCTGCATGGCTTCGCGGCACTGCTCGAGGCGCACGATCCCGACCAGAGTTGGGTGCTGATGGAGCAGGCGCTGTCGCAGGGCGCGATCCCCGCACTGACGCGCCTCGCGCGCATCGCGCGCCTGCGCCACGCCCACGGCTTCGCCAGTGATCTGATGCTACGCGCGGCCCAACTCGGCGATGCCGACGCGATGTACGACGTGGCGCACGAGGCCACGGACGCCGGCGACGACGAGACCTCGCGGCGCTGGTACGCCGCAGCCGTCGAGCGCGAGGCCGGCATGGAATGGCCGATCCAGCGCGGCGTCGGCTACTACCTGCTCTAGCGCCTCAAGGCTGCCAGGACGGCTGCACCGTCAGGTTGTACGCACGCTTGAGGAACACGCGCAGCGCGCCGTTCCCCGCCGGCATCGTCTTGTAGACCGGCGCACCGGTGATCACCCCCGTGCCGAGCAGGAGGGTGCGTCCGTCGGCGGAGACGGCGATCGGTGCCGCGTCGTACAGCGCCGTGCCGTTGCCGTCACGCAGACGCGTGATCCGCCCCGTCGTGGCGTTGATGCGCGCTGGCATCGACACGTCCTCGCCGCCGATGCCGCCGTACAGCATCCGGCCGTCGGGAGACCAGAGCGTCGCGAACGGGCCGTAGATCATGCCGACGCTCCGGTAGCGCGTCAGTTGCGTCGGCGCGCCCGGACCATTGGGGTCGATCGTCCACAGTTGGGCGTGCTGCAGACGCATGCCGTGCCAGCGCACGTTCGTGTAGCGCTGGAAGGCGATCCGCGCCGGCCCCCACAGCGGGTTCGTGCCCGTGCCGAGCGAGGCGATCGTCACGCCATCGAGCCCGACGACCCGCATCGTGCAGTCGCCGTACAGGCTGCCGAAGCGCTGGCTCGCGTAGACGAGACGATCGGCTGTCGGCGCCCAGGAGTAGCCGCCGAGGTCATGGCCCTTCGGCGCGAGCACGACGGTGACTGCCCCCGTCGCCGCATCGACGATGTCGAGGCCGCCTCCGGTGATGTAGCCCTCGGCCGTCGCCGACTCGGTCGGCATCGTCAGGTGCGCCGAGTCGGGCGCCCACTGGATGCCCTGACCGATCGAGGTCCCCGGCATCGCCGCGACCACGACCTCCGTCCCGGTCGCGATCGTGCGGATCCGCAGCTGCGGACGCGCCATCGTGCCGCCGAGGTACGCGACGCGCAGGCCGTCCGGCGAGATCAGCGGGCTCGTGCCGGTCGCCCCGAGCCGCGTGGCCCCCGTGGCCTGATCCGTCGCGATCATCAGCCGCGAGCCGCTCGACGACTGGTACGCAATCGTGGCGCCGGCAATCGGGACCGACACCAGACAGGCGGTGACGGCGAGGACGAGACCGGCAATGCTGCGGCGCTTCATGACTGCTCCTCGAGCGGGGAGCTTCAGCGTACGCCAGTCACCGCACGTCCGCGTGGCGGGTTCTCCGCAGCGGGGAGCCGGCACGTGGCCGGCTCCCCGCACGGAGCGACTACGGCTGCCAGTTGGCGGTGACCGAAGGTGCCCACGCGTCCTTGATCAGGAGCGAGCTGGCCATCTTGGCGAGCGGCGAGGCGTAGACGGGCTGCTTGCCGCCGCCGAGCAGGTTGCCCACCACGAGTGCCTGCGTGCCATCGGCAGAGATGCCGTAGACGCCGGAGTTGCTCGGGCCGAACTGATGGATCTTGCCGTTAGCTGTGACGTAGATCGGCTGTCCGTAATCCTGGCCGGTCAGCTCGCCGACGATCTTGCTACCGTCGGGCGTCCAGCGCAGCGGCACCGGCCCCTCGACGAAGCCCTTGGCCTTGTAGCCAGTGAGCGCCGCTGCCGACGACGCGCCGACGGTCGGATTGACGGTCCAGATCTGCGAGCGGATCATCGGTGCACCGTTGACGACGACGCGCGTGGTCCGGATGTACGCGATCTTGCTCGGACCCCAGACGGGCTGCGAGCCCTTGCCGAGCTTCGTCACTGCACCGCTACCGTTGACCGGCAGCGTGCGCAGCGTCGCACTGACGTCGTAGACGCCAAACGGAGCCTGGCTCCACACGATGGTCGAGCTATCGGGCGAGAAGCTGTAGCCGGTCACGCCGAAGCCGACGGACGGCACGATCACCGAGGCGGTGCCCGTCGTGGTGACCGTGCTGAGGCCGATGCCCTTGATATCACCCGTCGTCTGCGTCGTCGTGCACGCCACGATCGCAGAGTTGGGCGCCCAGACCGGACCACCACAGGATGCACCCGTGTTGAGATCGGCGCCGGTGGCGAGCGTCAGGAAATGCAACTGCGTCGCACCGGTCTTCGAGTTCGTGACCTTCTCGTAGGCAACGACCGCGCCATTCGGCGAGACGACCGGGAACTGGCCGGTGACCGGGAGCTTGGTGGCGTTGGCCCCATCGTCGTCGGACACGTACATGGCGTGGTTCGAACCCGCGCCGGTGGATGCCTCGTACACGATCGATGCGCCGGCGAGGGCCGGCAGGGCGAGCAGCGCGCCAAGCGCCGCGACAAGAAGGAGCAGACGTCTGCTCATGGGTGGACTACCTCCTACGGTGAAGTTCCGGCGCCCACGATAGCGCTGTGCTCCGCAGTGGTCCGAACAGGAACTTCACGTAGCGGTGCCTACTCGTCGCCGGGCACGCCGAACGACGGCGCTGCGCCGGGCCTGAGCGCGCGGGTGACGTACCCGTCAAGCTCCGGCTCCCAGCGCGCCCATAGGTCGGTCAGCTGCCCGACCGGATCCTCGTCGGCCCAGTCGACGCGTAGGTCCGTGACCGCCCACGCGACGTCGCGCGCCACGAGCAGGCCTGCCGAATGCACCGGACCCGCTTCGCCTCCCGCCGCGATGCCGGCGTTGAGTCCCGCCATGAGGCGCGCTGCGAGCGGGCCCTGCGCCGTTTCGCACGCCGCGGCGGCGAGCATCGGTACGTCGGGTGCCGCGAGCAAGTTACCGGCCGACACGACGGCGTTGCCCTGATGCTCCCCCACCACACCGAGCGCGTGGTCGCCGGAGAAGATGGCTGTGCGTCCGTCGGGCGTGACGGCCGTCAGCTGACGGAAGGCAATTAGCTCGGGCGGCTGCTCGGCCACGAGCGCACGCAGCGCATCCTCCGGCGAAGCGCCGGCCGCAAGGCGGTCGAGCAGCGCGGGGCCGAGCCGCGGATCGGTGACGTTCTGGGTGGCGACCGCCCCCACGCCGGCGCGCACGTGGGCGCAGCGCGCAGCCACGGCCGGACTCGACGACGTGATCGCGACCCCGATCTCTCCCGTCGCAGGATCCGCCGCGACGAGGGACAGCGTCACGCGTCGTCTCCGGCGGGGATGACCGCCGTGATGTCGACCTCGACGAGCCACGTCGGACGCGCCAGCGCCACGACGACGAGCCCGGTAAAGACCGGAAAGACACCGGGCATGCGCTCGCCCAGCACGCGGTAGACGGGCTCGCGATGGCGGATGTCGGTGAGGTAGATCACGCACTTGACGATGTGCGAGAGCTCGGAGCCGGACTCGGCGAGCAAGAGCTCGATGTTGTCCATCACCTTGTGCGCCTGCACGACCGGGTCGCCAATGCCAACGTCCTCGCGGGTCTCGAGATCCTGCGCGACCTGCCCGCGCAGATACACCACGCCGTTCGCCACGACCGCCTGGCAGAGGTCGTTCGAGAGGTTCTGCTCCGGGTAGGTGTCCTTCGTGTTGAAGGGGCGGATACGGCGGTGCGTGGTCATAGGATCGCGGCTCAACCTAGCAGGCGACGGCGTCGGCGACTCAGAGCAACGCCAGCGCGTCGCCGACGGCAAGGCGCCGATACGTCTCCCGCGCCGACTTGGGCGCGACGAAGAGCGTCTCGCGCCAGGCCTTGAGTTCGCGCTCACGCGCCTCGTCCACCCATCGCGAAGGCGCGAACATCACGACCTCGACGTAGCTCTCGACGACGCGATCGGCGGTGATCGCGAGGTCGCCGTCGGCCACCCGGCCTCGCGGGGCGTACGCGATCGCCGAGCGCAGCCGTGCGAGTGCCGACGTGCGGGTCTGGCGCTGCAGCTCGCCATCGCGCGGTACCCCATCGAGCACGACGAGGCGCGTGATCGCGCGATCGTTGATGGCCCGCAGGAGATCCTCCGCCGACGGGCCGGTCTGCACGTACTTGTGCGATGGCCACCAGTCGAGTTCGCCATAGTCCGCGATGTCCGTCTCCTGGCCGAACAGGAAGAAGTCGGCGTACCGGTGGTAGTCGTCACCGTGCTCCGCGCGGAGGACGTCGTAGAACGCCGTCACCGAAAGCGCCATCAGGCTGCTCGCGCCCAGCGCGTCGAGCGGCTCCCGCAGGACGACGCCGACCCGATCGTGGGCATCGAACGCGGGCCAGACATCCTCGACACCGCCGGGGCGGCCATCGACCTCGATCTGGAACGCATCCATCTGCAGCGCCGTCGACGAGTGCATCAGCCCTCCCGGTGGCAGCAGGAGTCCGCGGCGGGCGGCACATCGAGCGCCGGGTTGCGGTCGAAGAAGCCCGCCGGCTCGAGCCGGAAGCCAGCACGCGCCACGGGCATAATCGGCCAGTCCTCGGTGCGGATGAAGTGCGTGACGCCAACCGTGTACCAGCAGACGAGATCGGTGTTCTCGATCGGACGATCCGCTTCGGTCCACTGTGGCAAGCCGGGCTGGCCGATCGTGCCGTAGGGGAACGTGCCGGCGGCGTGGCGCTCGTCCTCACGGTACGGCGTGACCCAGAGGATGTGGCGGCCGTACCCGGCGCGCTGGTACACGCTCGACTCGGGCTGCGCGAGCAACGGCGTAACACCGTGCATCGGCACGATGCGATAGCTCGGCGGGCCGCCGATCGCGTTCTGCTTATTGGGATTGCCGACGTACCAGGCGCGCGCCAGCGTGTCGTTTGCGTTGCGCATGCCGTCTTTCTCGGTTTTGAAGACGGTCGTCTTGGAGCGGAACGCGTTGCCGATCGGATTGTCCGGGCCGACCGGGATCGCCTCGGCCTCGATCTCGCGAACCGTGTTGTCCGTGCCATCGACATCGAGGTCGAGCCGGAAGCAGAACAGGTGCTGATGGTGCGGGCCGGAGAGGCCGCTGTCGACGAGGTTCGTGCCCTTCAGTTCCTCACCGGGCGCGTGCACCATCGTCGAGATGATGCCGTGCAGCTGCACCTCGAGCTCGATGTGGCCGTCGAGGCCGAAGTTCCAGCGGAACGCGTAGTCATAGTTGCCGACCGTGGCCATCGAGTTGACGACGAACCGGCGAGCGCGGCGGTTCTCGACGAGGCCACTGCCGTGATCGGTGTGCTTCCAGAGCAGGCTGTGGTCCTCTTCGTGGAGGCAGATCGCGTTGGCGATTTCGACGATGTCACCCTTGCCGTCCGCCAGATGCGAATCGAGGTAGGTGATGTCGCCGACGCAGTCGCAGCCGAGCACGAGCGAGTTCGTGCACGCGCCGAGACCGTACTCGCCGGCGTCGAAGTAGGTACGCCAGTTGTGCATCGGATGCGGATCGCCGTAGGGCACGATCATCTCCGCGCACGAGGCGCGGTGCAGGATGCGGCGGCCCTTGAAGCGCACGTCGTGGATGACGAGGCCCTCCTGCGCATCGAGCGAGGCGGAGAGCTCCCAGTCGAGCCACGAGATGCGGTTGCCGTCGAGCGTGAACGACACACCCTCGGGCTGAACGATGTCGATCGTCTTGAAGCCCTCGCGCAGCGGGACGGTGCCGAGGGCGTACTCGCCGTTGGCCTCCGGGATCGGCTTGACGTCGTACTCCTCGATCGCGAGCACGCGGTGCGCGTCGAGGTCGAAGATCGCGAGCAGGCTCTCGATCGGGCGGGCATACCCGTTCTTCCCCAGCGGGCCGCGCAGGTACGGCACGCAGCGGGCGATGCGGTGACGCTCCTCGAGCTCGTGCCCCATCTTGGCGGCGGCGAGGACGTCGACCTGAACGTCGTCCATGTTCGTGATCCCGCGCTTGGCAAGCGCCTCGAGCATCAGCGGATCCTGTTTGACGGCATGCTCGGCGGCGACGTACTCATCGGGCGTGATCGGCGGCTGGGCGCCGGGGAAGTGCCGATCCTCCGCGATCTTCCCCGTGTCGAGATCGACGGTGATCTCGCGAACCTGCCGCTGCGCGTCGTAGATGGCGGCACGGCCGCGGCGGCTCGGACGCGGACCACCGGCATCGGCCCACGCCAGATAGGCGTCCTTGTCGGGCTCGCGGGTGCCGATCGAGATGAAGACGGCGTCGGCGGCGCCCTCGGCCGCGCGGGCGACCTCGGCAGTCCGGCGGATCTCGTCGGGCGTGAGGGGATGTAGCGGGTGGAGCGTCATGGGCAAAGCGTGGCACAGACGGGACGCGTCGGCACCTGACGCCACCGGCTAGCCTGCTGATGTGAGCGACATCGATCAGCTGATGCAGCGCGGTGCCGATGCCTACGCCGCCGGTGATTTTGCGACGGCACAGGAGGCGTGGCAGGCCGCCGCTGACGCGGGCCACGATGGCGCCCACGACGCACTGCGTCTGCTCGCGCACGGCGATACTCGTCGGCAGGTCCTATGGGGCCGGATGGCCGAGCGCGACAATGCGGGTGCGCTGTGGAGCCTTGGCGTCGCCGCCGTCGAACGAGCCGATCTCCCGGGCGTGCGCGACAGCTGGAGCCAGGCCGCCGCGCTTGACGAGGCGCTGGCCGGCGAGCTGGCGGGATTGCTCGAGTGCGAGCCCGCGGCGGCAGCCGAGACGCTTCTCGCGCTCGACGACGGCCCGCTGGCCTACCGGCTCGGCGAACTCTGCTTCGGCACGGGGCGCGAATCCACCGCGCTGGTCTGGTGGAACCTCGCCGTTGCCGCCGGCAGCCCGGAGGCCGAGGCGCTGCTCGAGCGCCTCGGCTCCGATCAGACTTAGCTCTCCTGCTGTGCCTTGGCGGCGTCGAGCATCGCGTGGATCATCTCGTGCTTCGGCACGAGCGGCTTCGGATACGCGCTGCGGCTCTGCTTGAGGCCGCAGTCGAGCAGCGCGTCGGCGATCTTGTACGACAGCGGGCCCGGGTTGATGATCGGCACCGGCAGGTGCTCGGCCAGGTACGCGTGCGACTGGTGCATCGTCGTGGAACCGAGGCAGATCACATCCGCGCCGTCCTCCTCGACGAGCTGCATCGCGGCGGCGAGCAGCTTCGGGAAGACGACCTCCTCCTTGCCGCCGAGCAGGTTGACGACGTCCGGCGGCGTGTCGATGTGGCGGATGCCGGCGCACTTGTCCATCAGACCGAGCTCGCCGATGCCCTTCTTGTAGATCGCCGCCCACGGACCCCACTGCGTGAGGACGCCGAACTTGTTACCGAGCATCAGGGCGGTCAGGTACGAGGTGCGACCCGGCCCGATCACGGGGATGTCGAGCTCGCAGCGGATGGCGTTCACGCCGGAGTCGCTCATCGTGTCGATGCAGATGGCGTCGTAGCCCTCGTCCTGGATGCGCAGCGCGCACTCGAGCATGGCGAGGTCGGCGAGGATCCAGTCGTGGAAGTTCTCGTACCACTGCGGACCGGCCGAGACCGGGACGTACGTGAACTCGATGCCCTCGCCCCAGCTGACCGACTGCTGCTGCTGGCGGCGACCGGCGAGGCCGGTCTCGTCGAAGGCGAACGGCACGAGGACCGCGATGCGCTTGCTCATGGTGTCTTCTCTCCCTGTTGCGGCCGGACTATCCGGCCAGTTCCCGCACGTCCGTCAGACACCCGGTGACGGCCGCCGCAGCGGCCATCGACGGGCTCATCAGATGCGTGCGCCCGAGGCGCCCCTGGCGCCCCTCGAAATTGCGGTTGGATGTGGACGCGCAGCGTTCGCCGGGCTCGAGGATGTCCTCGTTCATCCCGACGCACATCGAGCAGCCGGCGTCGCGCCACTCGGCGCCAGCCTCGATGAAGACGTCGGCGAGCCCGCACTCCTCGGCCAACGTCTTGACGGCCATCGAGCCGGGTACGACCAGTGTGCGGACACCGACTTTGCGCCCGCGCAGCACCTCGGCAGCGGCCTCCAAGTCCTCGAGACGCCCGTTGGTGCATGAGCCGATGAAGACGCGGTCAACGGGCATGCCAGTCAGCGTCTGGCCGGCCTGCAGTCCCATGTAGGCGAGCGCGCGCTCGTCGCCATCGCTCTGCGGCGCGGGCACAGCCTCGCTGATCGGAATCGACTGGCCGGGGTTCGTCCCCCACGTGATGGCGGGGCTGATGGCATCGACGTCGACCGTGATCTCCTGATCGAACGTCGCGCCGTCATCGGTCACGTAGGCGCGCCAGCGTTCCACCGCGGCGTCGAAGTCGACGGGCACGCACTCGCGCCCCTCGAGGTACGCGAACGTCGTGTCGTCGGCGGCCACGAGCCCCGCACGCGCACCGGCCTCGACGGTCATGTTGCAGACCGTCATGCGACCCTCCATCGAGAGCTCGCGGATGGCGCTGCCGGCGTACTCGATGAAGTGCCCGGTGCCGCCCGCGGTCCCGATCTGCCGGATCATCGTCAGCACGAGGTCCTTGGCGGTGACGCCGAAGCCGCGCGTGCCGTCGAACGTGACGCGCATCGTCGGCTGCTGCTTCTGCACGAGGCACTGGGTGGCGAGCACGTGTCCCACCTCGCTGGTGCCGATGCCGAAGGCGAGGGCGCCGAACGCGCCGTGCGTGGAGGTGTGCGAGTCGCCGCACACGATCGTCATGCCCGGCTGCGTGAGTCCGAGATCGGGGCCGATCACGTGGACGATGCCCTGGCCGAGCGAGCGGTACGGTCGCATGGGGATGCCGAACTCCTCGACGTTGCTCTCGAGGATCGCGACCTGCGCGCGCGCCATGTCGTCGACGATCGGCAAGCCGCGGTTGGCCGTCGGCACGGCGTGGTCGGCGGTCGAGATCGTGCGGTCGGGACGGCGCACGCCATGGCCGCCGAGGCGCAGCTCGTCGAACGCCTGCGGGCTCGACACCTCTTGGACGAGGTGCAGGTCGCAGAAGATCAGGTCGGTGTCGACGAGGTGCTCGTCCCAGATCTTCGCGATCGCGGTGCGCGGTGCCATGCCGGGGATCGTACGCAATACCTCTGCTCCTTGCCAGATTCGATTTCACCCGCAACGATTGCCGCAGGAGAACGTCGGAGGAGGCTCGACATGGC
>CAINDT010000236.1 GCA_903847495.1 uncultured Actinomycetes bacterium | reverse complement strand
GGTCGAGACGGCGCTTGTCGACGACGAGGTCCTTGCCGGGCAGCTCGAAGACACCGGCGATGCGGACGCCCTCCTCGAAGCCCGAGACGCCGATCTTCGACTCGGTCATGTAGAGGGCCTGCGATGGCCGCGTGCCGTCGCCCTTGAGCGTGATCGAGTACCCCTTGGCGGGCACGATCGGCACGTCGATCCCGAGCGGCTTGAGGAGCGCCGGGCTGAGCGCGCCGGTGGCAACAACAACGCGGTCGGCCTGCACCGGACCAGTGCCCGTGCTGATCTCCCACCCCGTTGTCGTCCGCTGCATGCCCGTGACGCTCGTCTCCTCGCGCACCTCATGGCCGAGCGCGACCACACGGTCGGCCAGTCCGCGCATCAGCGTCTGCGGCTGGACGTAGCGATCGATGGTTGTGCGCACGACGAACTTGACGTCGTCGCCGATGGCCGGCTCGATCGCACGCGCCTCTTCGGGCGTCAGGGTCTCGATCTGCCCTTCGAAGCCGATCTTCTTGAGATCCTCGAAGACGGGGCCGAACCAGGCGATGCCCTTCTCGGTCTTGCCGAGCGTGAGGATGCCGCCGGCATGCATCTCGAACGGAATGCCGTCGGCTTGGTAGGCGTCGAGCACCTCGAAGGTGCGGCGATTGAGGTTGTGCAGCGCCTCCACACCCTTGAGGAACCGCTCACGCGAGGCGGCACCGCGGAAGGCCCACAACCAGCGCAACCAGCGGGTGTCGAGCTCGGGTCGGATCACCAACGCGCCGTTCGGGTCGAAGGCGCTCTTCATGCCCATCATCAGCGTGCCGGGTGAGGCAAGCGGGAACGAGATGGTCGGCGAGACCCAGCCGGTGTTGCCCTTCGACGCCCCTTCGCCGATCACGTCGCGCTCCAGCACGACGACCTCGGCCCCCTTCTGCGCCAGCGACCACGCACAGGCCAGACCGACGACGCCGCCACCGATGATCACCACGCGCATGCCGCCACCATAGCGACAGGCGGTGGCGTCAGGTCGCGACGAGACCCGGTGCCAGCTTGTCGATCTCCGTTCGAGCGGCGATCAGGCAGGTCCGGCAGGCCGCGGCCGTCTCGATGACGTTCGGCCGCCCCGGTCGCTCGCCGTTCACGTTGGCATGCGCAAGTTCGTAGGCGGCGGCCTCGTACTGGTACAGCAGACGCCGTGCGTCCCTGCCTGCACGGCGCGCACCACGGCGAAGGCGTCCACGCGTGCGTCCCCCGGCGATCAACTGGGTATAGGCGGCCTGACTGATCGTGCCGCGCGCGACCTCCTGCTCCAGCCCCTCGCGCAGGATGCGGCGCTCGCGCCGCGCGCCCGCTGTCAGGAGCGCGATGCCGATCACGGCGAGCGGCAGGTAGCCGGCGAGGTACGCGATCGGAGCGGCACCGATACCAGCCGAGAGGTTCCACAGGGCGTGCAGGAGCACGGCGAGCAGGAGCCCCACCAGGACGATGGCGATCTTGCCGGCACGCCCACCGCGTCGCTTGATCGCGATGCCCAGCGCGATGCCGGTCATCGCGGTGAAGATCGGATGGCAGAGCGGCGTGACGAGTCCGCGCAGCACGAAGACCGTGGTCAGATCGCCCAGGCCGCCTTCGTTCCAGGCGGACGCGTAGTAGAGGATGTTCTCGATGGTGGCGAACCCAAGCGCCACCCACGCCGCGTAGACGATGCCGTCGTGCACGCCGTCGAGGAAGCCAGGGCGCCGACGGATCACGAACAGCAGCGCCAGCGCCTTCGCGCTCTCCTCCACGATCGGCGCCGAGGCGACGGTCGCCGCGAACTCGCCGGCCACGAGGCCGACGCCGGTGTTGATGACGAGCGCGATGAACGTCGCGGCACCAGCGCCCCACAGGAACGTGCGCACGAGCAGGCGCGTCGGCTCCGGCTCGAACCGATCGAGGCGCAGCAGGATGGCAGCCACGAGCGGCACGGGCACGAAGGCCAGCAGCAGACCCAACCCGACAGGGACGACCCCGTCGAGCGCGGTGACCGCGAGCACAAGTACGAGCAGCAGTGCGGGCAGGAGGACGCCCTCCGCGCGCAGCGCGCGCAGCGACCGGCGCTGCCGGCGCATCACCAGTGCGATCTTCTCGGGAATCTCCGGCGCCACGTCCGTCGCGGCCTCGTGCATCAGGCGATATCCACCACGAGGCGTCCCTTGACCTGCCCCTTCAGGATCGCCTTGGCCTGAGCCGGGATGTCCTCGAGCGCACAGCCGCTGGTCATCTCGTCGAGCAGAGAGAGATCGAGCTCGCTGGCCATGCGGTTCCAGGCGATCACGCGGCGCTCGTACGGCATGGCGACGGAGTCGATGCCGAGGAGGTTCACGCCGCGCAGCAGGAAGGGCATGATGTGACCCTCGAACGTCGCGCCGCCGGCCAGACCGCACGCGGCCACGGAGGCGCCGCGCTCGAGCTGGCGGATGACCCGCGAGATCGTGGAGCCGGCGACGGCGTCGATGCAGCCGGCCCAGCGCTCGGACTCGAGCGGTGCGGACGAATCCTCGGCGAGCTCCTCGCGCGTCACGATCTCCGAGGCGCCGAGACCCTTGAGGTAGTCCCCGAGCTCGGGGCGACCAGTGCTGGCCGCGACCGTGTACCCGTTGCGGGCGAGCAGCGCGATGCCGACCGAGCCGACGCCACCGGCGCCGCCCGTGATCAGCACGGGCTTGTCGCCACCGGGCTTCAGTCCATGCTCCTCGAGCGCCATCAGCGCGAACATCGACGTCAGGCCGGCGGTGCCGACGGCCATCGCCTGGCGCGT
>CAINDT010000235.1 GCA_903847495.1 uncultured Actinomycetes bacterium | reverse complement strand
TGGAAGGCGATGCCGAGCAGTCGGCCGTATTCGGCGAGTGCCTCGGCGTCGGCCGACGGCAGACCGCCGAGACGACCACCCAAACCGCAGGCGGCGGCAAAGAGGCGACCGGTCTTGAGCGTGCAGCGCTCGAAGTACTGCGCGGGCGTCGTCTCCGGATTGCGCGTCTGCTGCATCTGTAGCGCCTCACCCTCGGACAGACCGAGGGCGGCCTGGGCGAGCAGTGCGAGGCTCTCGAGGTCACCGGCCTCGGCCAGGACGGCGAAGGCGCGCGCGAAGAGGAAGTCGCCCGTCGCGCCGGCCACGAGATCGCCGTGCTGCGCCCACACGGTCGGGCGCCCGCGGCGCAGCGACGCATGATCCAGCACGTCGTCGTGCACGAGCGTGGCCATGTGGACGAGCTCGACGGCACTACCGGCGCGGACGAGATTGGCCGTCTGCTGGCCGGCGGCGGGTGCGGACAGGAGCACGAGCAGCGGGCGCAGGCGCTTGCCACCAGCGGTCAGCGTCTCGGTCGCGGTGGCGGCTGTGGAGCCTCCGACCCAGGCGACGTCGTCGCCGAGACGCTGTTCGACGCGGACGAGGTACTCGCGAATACCGGGCAGGGCGAGCAGGTCGGTGAGCGTGGCAGTGCTCATCAGCGCGCGCCCTCTACGGTGCCCACGTGCAGCGCGACGATGCCGCCGCCGAGCGTGCGGAACTTCACGTCGCGCAGACCGGCCTCGTACATGACGTGCGCGAGGGGCGTCGGCCCCGGGAAGCGCTTCACGGAGGCAGGCAGATACGTGTAGGCGCTGTCGCCCTTGCGGTCGGCGATCTTGCCGAACGCCGGCACGAGCCGATCGAACCAGAGGCGGTGGAACGGTACGAGCGGACCCGACTCGGGTGTCGTGATCTCGAGGCAGACGACCTTGCCGCCGGGGCGCACCACACGACGCAGTTCACTGAGACCCTGGTGCAGGTCGGCGACGTTGCGAATACCGAAGGCGACGGTGGCAGCGGCGAAGCGATCGTCCTCGAACGGCAGATCGAGGGCATCGCCGTTGAGGAGCGTCACCTGCTCCATGCCCTTCTTGACGACCTTGCGCCGACCGATGTCGAGCATGCCGTCGGAGAAGTCGACGCCGATGACCTCGCCGCTCGGGCCGACACGCCGGCCAAGCTCGAGCGAGAGATCCGCCGTGCCGCAGCAGCAGTCGAGGACGCTGGCCCCCTGGCCGACCTCGGTGGCGTCAGCGGCGAGCTTACGCCAGCGCACGTCGAGCCCCGCGGTCATCACCCGGTTCATCGCGTCGTACGGGCGCGCGATCCGGTCGAACATCGCCTGGACGCGCTCGGGCGGCAGCGTCCCGGACTCGGCGCCGTAGGGGACGGGCTGGCTGTTCGTCGTCGCAGGGAGGTTGTCGGTGCTCATGCGCTCCCCCAGCGTTGCAGCAATGCGTTGTCGATGCCGCAGAGATCGAGCACCCGACCCGCCACGAAGTCGACCATCTCCTCGACCGTACCGGGATGCGTGTAGAAGGCGGGCATCGCCGGCGTGATCATCGCGCCGGCCTCCGCCAGCGTTGTCAGCGCCCGCAGCTGCAGGACCGACAGCGGCATCTCGCGCGGTACCAGGATCAGCTTGCGGTGCTCCTTCAGCGCCACGCTGGCTGCGCGATGGATCAGGTTGGCCTGGCTGGAGGAGGCGATCGTGCCGCACGTCGCCATCGAGCAGGGGCAGATGATGTACGCGTCGACCTTGGCGGACCCCGAGGCGTACGGCGCGAACCAGTCGCGCTCGCCGTGCAGGGTCGCACCCTCGCCACCGTACTCGGCCACGAAGCGCTCGACGGCCTC
Source organism: uncultured Actinomycetes bacterium (assembly GCA_903847495.1). Lineage (GTDB taxonomy): Bacteria > Actinomycetota > Thermoleophilia > Gaiellales > F1-60-MAGs149 > F1-60-MAGs149. The sequence continues at coordinate 529 of CAINDT010000235.1, read as the reverse complement.
CAGCGGCGGGATCGTCTTGTCCCGATACACCTCCCACGCGATCACCTCGCCGGCCGAGGCCGAGGCGCACACGCCGACCTGCGCGCCCGCGGCGGCGAAGCCCTGCAGGAGCCGGGCGGCGTAGGGGGCGCCGGAGGCGCCGGTGATTCCGAGGAAGACATGCATGGCGGGAGCCCGAGCAGGATACGGGAGCACGGGAGTGCTCCTCTCTCTTCGCAGCGCCTTGGGATTCGGCCCCATGCGGCTCGCGACGGGAAACACGAAGGGCCGGGTGCAAGCACCCGGCCCTTCGCCGCTCAATGCGCTGTCTCGGAGCTCTAGCCCGCAGCGGCCGCGCCGGCGAATTCGCCGCCAGCCTTCTCGCAGGACGCCGGATAGGTCTCTGCGGCCGTGGCTGCCTCTGGACCTTCGACGCCGGCTGCTGCACCGGAGTGCGTCGCGACGTAGCCGGCGAGACACGAGATCTGATCCTCGTTGTACTGAGCGCTGAAGGCGGGCATGCCGCCCTTGCCGTTCGTGATCAGGTTGA
>CAINDT010000234.1 GCA_903847495.1 uncultured Actinomycetes bacterium | reverse complement strand
CGCTCCGGCGCCGCCGCCTCCACGGGGTCCGCGGCGCGGGCCGCGCGTCCACGGACGGCGCTCGCGCGGGTGGCGGTCCACGCCGCTGCCGCCGTTGCCGCCGCCCTGCAGGCTGGCCAGCCAGGCCGCATCGATCTCGTCCTGGCGCTTCGTATCGCCGAGCGCAGACCACATCAGGTGCCAGACGGGGATGATCACCAGTTTCGGCGCGATCGTCGCACCGATCCAGACGAACAGGATTTCCTGCCAGAGCGTCATGCGCATGCCTTTCGCATGGGCGCATGGTAGCGGTCGACCGTGCTGTGGCGCTACGTGGCGACGAGGGTGCCGCGCACGACTTCCTCGCCGAACTCGCCGATGCGAAGACGCACGATCACGTCCCATGTTCCGGGCTTGGGAATGCGGACGGTGCCAGTCCAATGCGCCGGGCCGATGGTGGTCAGCTCGACACCGAGCTTGGTCTCGGCGCCTTGGGTCAGCTCGATTGAGGCGTCGAGGACGCCGCGCGCGGGCTGGCCGACGTCGTTGGTGACGATGATGTGCACCTCGCTCGGGCCGCCGACCGTCGTCGGCTCGATGTCGACCTGTGCCTCGCGCGGACCGATGTCCTGCACGACCTGGAAGGCGGGCGCCGCGCTCTCGCTGGCGGCGGCGGTCTGGGTCTGCGGTGCGAGCCCGGTGAGGGTGCCCGTCAGCGCGATGGCGGCGACGATCAGCAGGGCCTCGACCTGCACCGCGGTCGCGAAGCTGCTTGCCGCGCGGCGCGCGATGCCGGCCGCGAGCACGGCGGCGATCACCACGGCGATCTTGGCCAGCACGAGGCGCCCCCAACTCGTGTCGATCACCTCCGTCAGCGAGCTGGTAAGGGTGAGGGTCGCGACCGCACCGGTGGCGACCAGAGCCACGAGCGCGATGAGCGCGATGCGGGTGAAGCGCCGGACGATGCCGCGCACGAGGGGCGCGCGGGTCTCCGCGGTCGTGGCGCGGAAGACGGCGGGGGCCGTGCAGGCGAGGACGATCAGTCCGCCGCCCCAGGCACCGGCGGCGAGCACGTGCACCCAGTCGACGAGCACTGCGAGCCAGGCGCTGCCCTGCGCGCCAGCGTGGCCGGACAGGCCAGGAGTGAGGGCGAGGAGCACCGCCGGCACGGCGGCGGCGAGCAGGGCGCCCGTGGCGCGGCTGCGGACGGCGCGGACCGCGAGCGGCCAGGCCGCGAGCGCGAGCACGATCTGGACGACCGCGATCTGCCCTTGCCGCAGCTCGAGCATCCCGCGCAGGTCGATGCCGTTGGCCCATGCCTCTACCGGGAGCGTGAGGGCCGCGACCACCGCGAGCAGGGGCGGTACCAGTCGCGCGAACCACAGGGCGATCGGCTGGAAGGCGTTATCGGCCGCCTCGGCGGTGGCAGCGTTCTCGGTGCGTCCGCGGCGCAGCGTCGGGCCCCACACGAGCGCGACGACGCCCAGCAGGCCGAGGAGCACGATGATCCCGGCGAAGCGCAGCGCGCGCGAGACGGCGGTGAGAGCAGCCGAGCCGCTCGGACGCTCGAGGTCGGCGGCGGTGATGTCGGCCACGACCTCCTCCGCCTGGGCGTCGCCCAGTGACTCGCGTCCGACGTAGAACAGGAAGGCATTGCCGATGCGGTGGCCGTCGGCGGAGATCACCGTCCACGCCACGGTGGTGGTGCCCTCGGGCAGGTCGGGGCTGACCGCCTGGCGGAGCACGCGACCGTCGGCTTGCGGCGTGCCCTCGTCGTAGCGCTCGCCGTCGGGGCCGATCACCTGGACGCGGGCACCAACGGCATTGATGCCCTCGGTGAAGGTGAGCGTCACGGCATCGGGCGCGGTCTTGACGATCGTGCCGATCGCGGGCGTCGTGCGGAGCAGCGAGGCGTGCCCGAAGGCGCTGCCCGGGAGGGCGAGGAGGGCGGCGGCGATGAGGGCGAGCGCCAGACGCCGCAGGTTCACCACGTGGGGGCCTTGGTCGCCGGCTGTGCCGGGAGGTCGGCAAGCAGGGCGCGCCAGGCACGTGCGCAGGCACCTGCGGTGAGCGCGACGCCGGCGAGGCCGAGGATGATCAGCACGCGTGTCAGGAGCGTCGGCAGCGGGCCGGGCACGAGCGCATAGGCGAAGGCGCTGCCCGCGAGCCCGACGAGCTGCACGCCGCCCGCCACGAGCGCGACGAGCAGCAGGACGGTGGTGGCGTGCGCGGGCACGGCGCGCAGGCGATGGCCGAGCCCGAGGCCGACGGCGAGCAAGACGGCGGCGATGGCGACGGCGACGAGCGCGCCGCTGGTCCCGTCGGGCAGGTCGAGCTGCTGCGACACGCCGGTCAGCAACGAGGCGAGGATGGCGGCGAGCGTGCCGATGATCGCGGCGAGGTTGGCGGGCACGCGCCGTACCGAGCCGATCGCTGCCGCGGCGATCACGGCGAGCGCGGTGAGCGTCCACCACAGCCATGTCATGGGCGCGCCGAGCCACGTCAGGTCGCCACGGATCTCCGCCTCGGTGCCGTCGATCGTCAGCGGGAAGCTCCAGTCGTAGAGGACCTGCTCGCGGTCGGGGTCGGCGCGCACCTTCGCCGGGGGCTGCGAGCCCATCCAGTGGGCGCGATGATCGTGGAAGACGACGCTGGTGCCGGTGCTGATCTGCACCCAGTCGGGCGCGATCTTGGTCGCGGCGTTGGGGATTGCCTCGCTCGTGCGGCGCACGTCATTGAGGGCCACGGCGGGCGAGTTGCGGTTCTCCCACGTGCCTTGGGCGTCGAGGCGCAGGTACGGCTCGCCGCCGTAGCCGGGAATCAGCACCTCGGCTGCGTCGGTGCGAGTGATCTTGATGCGATCGTCGCCACCGATGATGCGCGCCTCCACGCCCGCCGGCACGTTGGTGATGCTCGAGCGGTAGTCGGTGCCGCCGGTCCCGCCAGAGTGGGCGAGTGCCGTCGTCGGCACGAGCAGTGCGGCGACGAGCACGGCGAGCATGAGCGGTAGGCGCCTCATCCGTCGCAGCCTAGCGCTGACCGTGCGCTCAGGACGGGAGGCCGGCGGCCAAGTCGCGCACGAGCTCTTCGAGCGCCTCGGCGCCACCGCGCTCGATCGCGTCGATCGCGGCAGAGCCCACGATCGCGCCGTCGGTGCCAGCGGCGATCAGCCCCTCGACGTGCGCGCGGGTGGAGACGCCGAAGCCGCCGAGAATCGGCGTGTCACCGGCGGCACCGCGCGTGAGCTCGAGCAGCTCGGCCACGCGCGGATCGAGGTTCTCGCGGGCGCCGGTCACGCCGACGGCCGCCACGAGGTACACGAAGCCCGTGCTGGCAGCTGCGGCAGACTCGATGCGCTCGGGGCGCGAGGTGGGAGCTACGAGGTGGATCAGATCCACGCCCTCAGCGGCAGCGGCGTCGCGCAGCGGGCCCGATTCCTCCGGCGGGATGTCGGCCACGATCAGCGCCTCGGCGCCGGCCTTGGCGGCGTCGCGGCAGAAGTCCTCGAGGCCGTAGCTCTCGACGATCGCGCCGTACGTCATCGGCACCAGCGGTACATCGACGCGGTCGTTGATCTCGGCGAGCAACTCGAGCGCGCGCTCGGGCGTGATGCCCGCGTCGAGCGCGGCCTGGGCGGCGCGCTGGATCGTCGTGCCGTCGGCGAGCGGGTCGGAGTAGGGGATGCCGAGCTCGATCACCGTGGCACCGCCGCGCACGGCGGCCTCGGCGAGTGCCGGGGCGTCCTCGTTGGCCATCAGATAGACGGCGAGGCTGGGGCGGGGGATGTTCACTCGATGCCCCGGCGGGCCGCGATCTGGTCGACGTCCTTGTCGCCGCGGCCCGACAGGCCGACGAGCACGTCGCCGGAGGGGCCAAGGTCGCGCGCGATGCGCTCGGCGATCACCAGTGCGTGGCTGGTCTCGAGCGCGGGGATGATGCCCTCGAGGTGGCAGAGGCGGTCGAACGCCACGAGCGACTCGTCGTCGGTGGCGCCGATGAATTCCGCGCGGCCGGTCGCGTGCAGGTACGCGTGCTCGGGACCGACGCCCGGATAGTCGAGGCCTGCGCTGATCGAGTGCGTCTCGACGACCTGCCCGTCGTCGTCGCAGAGCACGTACGAGCGTGAGCCGTGCAGGATCGACACCTTGCCGCCGCTCAGCGAGCGCGCGTGCAGTGCGCCACCGGTGCCGCCGGCCTCGACACCGATCAGGCGCACGGGGTCGTCGCGGAACGAGTGGAAGATGCCGATCGCGTTAGACCCGCCGCCAACGCACGCCACGACGGCGTCGGGCAGGCGGCCGGCGCGATCGAGCATCTGCCCGCGCGACTCCTCGCCGATCACGGCCTGCAGGCGCCGCACCAGGTACGGGTACGGGTGCGGGCCGGCGGCGGTGCCGATCAGGTAGTGCGTGTCCTCGACGTTGGCGATCCAGTCGCGGATGGCGTCGTTCAGCGCGTCCTTGAGGGTGCCCGCGCCGTTTGTCACGGGGATCACCTCGGCGCCGAGCATCTTCATGCGCACGACGTTGGGGCGCTGACGGCGCATGTCCTCTTCGCCCATGTAGACGACGGCCTTGAGACCGAAGCGCGCGCAGGCGGTGGCGGTGGCGACGCCGTGCTGGCCGGCGCCGGTCTCGGCGACGATGCGCTGCTTGCCGAGGCGCTTGGCGATGACGGCCTGGCCGAGCGCGTTGTTGATCTTGTGGGCGCCGGTGTGCGCGAGGTCCTCGCGCTTGAGCCAGATGCGTGCACCACCGACGTCTTCGGTCAGGCGCTCGGCGAGGTAGAGCGGGGTGGGGCGGCCCACGAAGTCGCGGGCCAGCAGCGCCAGCTCAGCGTGGAACGCGGGGTCGGCGAAGGCCTCGTTCATGCCGGCCTCGAGCTCGTCGAGGGCGGCCATCACGGTCTCGGGCACGAAGCGCCCGCCAAACTCGCCCCAGCGGCCCATGTCGTCGGGCGGATACGCGTCGGCGGGGGTTCCGTGCTGGGCGGTGTCGGTGCTGCTCATGCTGCCTTCCCTTCGCGCGCGGCGGCGATAAACGCCGAGACTCGATCATGATCCTTGATCCCGGGCTCGCGCTCCACTCCGCGCGCCACGTCGACGCCCCAGGGCTGAGCGGCGCTCACGGCGGCCGCGACGTTGTCGGGCGAGAGCGCACCGGCGAGCACGACGCGGCGCCCTGCGCGGCCAAGCTCGGCCACCACGTCCCAGTGCGCGGCCAACTCCTCGGCCGTCGGCTCAGCGCCAAACGCCCGGTCGAGGAGCACCGGATCGTCGGCGCCGATCTCGTCGGCGGGCAGGCGATACCCGACGAGCGCGCGCTCACCCAGTACCTCGCGCGTTTCCGTGACGTGCGGCCCGTAGACCTGCACGCGATCGAGCTCGGCCACCTCGAGCACCTGCGCGGCGTAGCCGGCGGTCTCGTCGGCCAACACGCCCACGGCCTCGATGCCGCGCGGCACGTGGCGGCGCAGCTTCCGCACGGCGTCGAGGTCGACGGCGCGCGGCGACCACGGCACGAGCACGAACCCGATCATGTCGGCCCCGGCCGCGACGGCCTGGTCGACATCGTCGGCGTTCGTCATGCCGCAGATCTTCACGAGGGTCACGGGCGCGTCAGCTCCTCGAGCAGGTCGGGGTTGCGCATCAGGGCCGTACCGACGAGCGCGGCCGAGGCACCGGCGGCACCGGCGGCGTCGAGATCGGCGCGCGACGTCACGCCCGACTCGGCCACGCTGATGTACCCGGCCGGCACCGCGCCGAGCAGGCGGCGCTGGTCGGTTGGCTCGACCGACAGCGTGCTCAGATCGCGCGCGTTCACGCCGATCAGCGGGCAGCCGAGATCGAGCGCGCGGCGCAGCTCGGCCTCGTTGTGCACCTCGCAGAGCACGTCCATCTGGTGGTCTTCGGCGGCCTGGATCAGGTCCTGGGCGAGCGAGTCCTCGACGAGCGCCAGGAGCACGAGGATCGCGTCGGCGCCGTGGGCGCGCGCCTCGACGACCTGGTACGGATCGACGAAGAAGTCCTTGCAGAGCAGCGGCAGGTCGGTGACCTGACGCACCTTCGCGAGGTCGAGCAGCGAGCCGGCGAAGTCCTTGCCGCTCGTCAGCACCGAGATCGCGGCGGCACCGCCGGCCTCGTAGCGACGTGCCACCTCAGCGGCGTCGGCGTTGGGCGCAATCGGCCCCTCGCTCGGCGAGGCGCGCTTGATCTCGGCGATCACCTTCACGCGGCCGGGCTCGTGCAGTGCTCCGGCAAACGGCCGGGTCTCCCGGCGTCGCTCGACCTCGCGCTGCGTCCATGCCCCGATCTCTTGCAGATAGCCCATCAGGCTGCTCCTCCTGTTGCGGCGCGCGCCGACGCTCCCACGGCGTCGAGGACGCGCTGCGCCTGTCCTGTGTCGATTGATGCTGCTGCGCGGGCGAGGCCCGCGTCGAAGTCGTCGGCCTGGCCGCACACGACGAGCGCGGCGGCGGCGTTGAGGAGCACCGCGTCGCGCGGCGGGCCCGGCTCGCCGGCGAGCACGCGGCGGATGATCTCCGCGTTCTCCTCGGGGCCGCCGCCCTTGAGCGCGTCGAGGTCGGCGCGGGCGATGCCGTGGTCGGCCGGGTCGAACGTCGAGATGGTGATCCCGTCCTGCGTCACGTCGGCGATGGTCGTGGTGCTGCAGGGCGTGATCTCGTCGAAGCCGCCGTCGCCGTGCACGATCAGCGCGTGCTGGATGCCGAGGATCTGCATCACCTGCGCCATCGGCTCGACGAGCTCGAGGCGCGGCACGCCGATGATCTGAAACGGCGTCTCGACGGGGTTGGCGAGCGGGCCGAGCAGGTTCATGATCGTCGGGATCGCGAGCTCGCGGCGGACCGGGCCGGCGTGGCGCATGGCGGGGTGGTGGCTGGGCGCGTAGAGGAAGCCGAAGCCGTGCTCGTCGATCATCGCGGCGACGGCCTCGGCCGGCACCTCGACGGGGATGCCGAGCTGCTCGAGCACGTCAGCGCTGCCCGACTTCGAGGAGATCGAGCGGTTGCCGTGCTTGGCCACGCCCGCGCCCGCACCCGCGGCGACGAGCGCGGCGGCGGTCGAGATGTTGAACGACCCGGTGTGGTCGCCGCCCGTGCCACACGTGTCGACCAGGTCGGTGCGCTGCGGCCGCACGGCAATCGCGTGCTCGCGCATGGCACGTGCGCAGCCGGCGATCTCGACGGGCGTCTCGCCTTTTGCCTTCATGGCCACGAGGAACCCGGCGGTCTGCGCCGCGGTCGCCTCGCCGTCCATGATGAAGCCGAGTGCCGCGCGGGCCTCGTCCTCGGTCAGGTTCTCGCCGCCGAGGACCTTCACCATGGCGGTGTGCAGCGGGGTGCTCATGCGGCGGCCTCCAGGGCGAGGAACGCGGCGAGCATCGTGTCGCCCTCGGGCGTGAGCACGCTCTCGGGGTGGAACTGCACGCCGTGCGTGGGCTGGTCGAGGCGGCGCACGGCCATCACGGTACCGTCGTCGGCGCGGGCCGTCACCACGAGCTCGGCGGGGATGGGCTCGTGCGCGGCCAGCGAGTGGTAGCGGCCAGCGGTAAAGCGCTCGTCGACGCCGTTCAACAGCGGGTCGTCTGCGATGCGCGAGACGTCGTCGGCCTTGCCGTGCACCAGCTGCGGCGCGGCGCCCACGACGCCACCGTGCAGCTGCACGAGCAGCTGGTGGCCGAGGCACACGCCGAGGATCGGGATGCGGCCCTGGAAGGCACTGATCAGGTCGGCCGAGACACCGGTCTCGTCGGGCGTGCCGGGGCCAGGGGAGATCACCAAGTGCGTGGGTGCCAAGGCCTCGGCCTCGGCGACGGTGATCGCGTCGTTGCGCTTCACGATCACCTCGTCGGCACCGGCCTCAGAGAAGCCGTGCGAGAGGTTGTACGTGAACGAGTCGAAGTTGTCGATCAAGAGCACGCGGATCATCGGCCGTAGCCTCCCGCATCGGCCAGATCGACGGCGCGCTGCAGCGCGGCGATCTTGCGTAGGCACTCGCGGTGCTCTTCGGCCGGGTCGGAGTCGGCCACGATGCCGGCGCCCGACTGCAGCGTGGCGACACCGTCGCGCAGCTGGATCGTGCGCAGCGCGATGCATGTGTCGAGCGTGCCGTCGGTGCCGAGATACCCGACCGCGCCGGCGTACGGCCCGCGGCGATGAGGCTCGAGCGCGCTGATGATCTGCATCGCCCGTACCTTGGGCGCACCCGACACGGTGCCGGCCGGGAACGTCGCGGCGAGCAGGCTGAAGGCGTCGTGCTCGTCCTGCAGGTGCCCTTCGACGCGCGAGACGATGTGCATCACGTGGCTGTAGCGCTCGATCTCGAGCAGGCGCGTGGGGTGGACGGTGCCGGGGTCGCACACGCGCGACAGGTCGTTGCGGGCCAGGTCGACGAGCATCATGTGCTCGGCCCGCTCCTTGGGGTCGGCGAGCAGGTCCTCGGCGAGCGCGTCGTCCTCTTCCTCAGAGGCACCACGCGGCCGCGTGCCGGCGATCGGGCGCAGCTCGGCGATGCGCTCGCGCGACAGCGCCACGTGCGTCTCGGGCGAGGCGCCGATCAGCGCACGGTCGCCGAGGTCGATCAAGAACAGGTACGGCGACGGGTTCACGGCCCGCAGGGCGCGGTAGATCGCGACGGGGCTGCGCGGCGTGCGACGGCGGTGGCGCTGCGACAGCACGACCTGGAAGACGTCGCCCTTGCGGATGTGGTCCTTGCCGATCTCGACGCGCTCGATGTACTCGTCCATGTCGAGGTCGCCGACGGACTCGCCGCCGGCCACGAGCGGCGGTACGGGCTGCACGCCCTCGGGCATGGGGCCCATCAGGCGCTCGATGATCGTGTCGGCGAGCGCGTCCTCGCCGGGCTGGGCGATCACCTGGATGGTGGCACGCACGTGGTCGAACGCCACGACGACGGGCGCAATCAGGAACGACGCGGGCTGCTCGAGGTCGCCGTCTTCGCGCTCGGGTAGCGGCACGGTGGGCTCAAACGTCGGGATCGCGTCGTACCCGAGCATGCCCACGGCGCCACCGGCAAACGGCGGCAGCCCCTCGAGGTCCAGGTCGGCGTGCGCATCGAGCCGCACGCGCAGCGGCGCAAACGGATCCTCGCCGGCAAGATCCAGATCGAGCCGCTCACACCCAGCCGACAAGAACGAGTAGCGGCCCACCTGCTGGCCACCCTCGACGCTCTCGAGCAGAAAGCCCGGCCCGAGATCACGCAGACGCAGGTACGCGCCAACGGGCGTGAGCAGATCAGCCGGCAACTCGCGCACGGTGGGGCGCTTGGTGGGCTGGCGCTTCTGTCGGGGTTCTGTGGGGTTCATGTCGGGTTTCTTGGAGGTGATTGCGGGCACAAAAAAGGCTCCCACTCTGGGGAGCCCGGGCGAATCGGATCAGCGGTGCGCGTCAGCGCACAGGATCCCGCCCGGGCATGCACCACCACCACGCGCCGTTCGGAATCGTTCGCATGCCTCAGAGGGTGCCAAGAGGCAGGGCTTCTGTCAAACGGCGCGTGGTAGCCTCCAGCCGTTGTCGCATCCCGCGGCAGGCACCTTTCTCGGAGGCTTTTCGCGTGGCTCGTACCGTCCTCGTCAGCGCTGCTCGCACCCCCTTCTGCCGCCTTGGTGGCGATCTCGCCGGCGCGACTGCCGTCGATCTCGGCGTCGCCGCTGCGGAGGCTGCGATTGAGCGCGCGGGCGTTGCGCCCTCTGATATCGATTACTCGTTCATCGGCACGGTCGTCCAGGCCGGCCAGATGCACGCGATGGCGCGCCAGGTCACGACCCGCGTGGGCATCCCGGTCGAGAGCGGCTCGGAGACGATCAACAAGGTCTGCGCGTCGGGTATGCGCGCGATTGCCCTGGCCGATTACCTGATCCGTCTCGACGAGGCTCAGATCGTGCTGGCTGGCGGCATGGAGTCGATGACGAGCGCGCCGTACATGGCGCTTGGCGCCCGCGCCGGTTATCGCTTTGGCGATCAGCATCTCGTCGACGCCGTCCTGCATGACGGCCTGCGCGATCCGTGGACGCAGCGCGTGATGTACGACCAGGCCAACGAGGTCTCCGGCGAGTTGGGTCAGTCGCGCGGGGAGCTCGATGCGTGGGCGCTGCGCTCGCACCAGCGCGCGGTCGCCGCGATGGAGAGCGGCGCGTTTGCCGACGAGATCGCACCGGTCACGATCCGCGAGCGCAAGAACGAGCGCGTCATCGACCAGGATCAGGGCCCGCGCGCCGATTCCACCCTCGAGTCGCTCGCCAAGCTCGGCCCCCTCACCGAGGGTGGCACGCACACGGCAGGCAACAGCCCGGGCGTCACCGACGGTGCCGCGATGGTCGTCGCCGTGAGCGAGGACGTCGCCAAGGCGAAGGGTCTCAAGCCCCTCGCGATCGTGCGCTCGAGCGCCGTGGCCGCGGACATCACGCGTCGTCTGGCCTGCGCGCCGTCGACGGCGG
>CAINDT010000233.1 GCA_903847495.1 uncultured Actinomycetes bacterium | reverse complement strand
GACGCGTGCCTCGCGCAGCAGATCGCCAACATCACCGCCACGCGCGAGGAGGTCACCGGCTTCCTCGTCGACACCGTCGCGATCCGGCCGGGCGCCCGCGAGCTCTTCTCCTTCTGCGCCGCGCACGACATCGAGCCGATCGTCGTGTCCGCCGGCTTCGAGTCGCTGATCCACGCGATCCTGCAGGCCCACGGCTTCGATCTGCGCGTGAGCGCCCACGAGGTCGACTTCGGTCCCGACGGGATGCGCGTCCGCTTCCGCGAGCGCGCCCTGTGCGATCACTGCGGCGAGCGCTGTAAGCGCGACGAGGTCGCGAGGCTCGCCGACGGCCGTCGCGTCGCGTACGTCGGCGATGGCTACTCCGACCTGTGTGCCGCTGAGGACGCGGAGGTGCGTTTCGCCCGCGCCAGCCTGATCACGCACCTCGAGCGCGAGGGCTACCCGTACATCCCGTTCGAGAACATGCACGACGTACGACTCGGCCTCGCCGACGCACTCGGCGTGGCGCCGTAGGCCGACCGATAGGCTGACGCCATGTGGACGCTGGTGCTCTCGCTCGGTGCGGCCACGACGTGGGGCGTGGCCGACTTCGTCGGCGCGCTGCGCGCCCGCGCCTACAGCCCGCTGCTCGTCGCCGTCTACTCCGAAGTCGTCGGCATGGTGCCCGTGCTTGCCGCGCTCTTCCTAGTCGGAGACGCGTTCCCGGGCTGGGATCACCTCCCGTGGGCCGTGATCGCCGGCATCACCGGCTCCGTCGGGCACGTCGTGTTCTTCATCGCCCTGTCGCGTGGGCCGATCGGCGTGATCGCCCCGATCTTCGCCTGCTCCTCCGCCGGGCCAGCCGTGATCGCCGTGGTCCTGCTCGGTGAGCGCCCCACGATCATCCAACTCGCCGGCATCGCCGTGGCCATCGCGGGCGTGGTGCTCGTCAGCCGACACGCAGGCGAGCGCGACCTCAAACACGGCAAGTACGGCGCCGTCCCCATTGCGCTCGTCGGCGTGGCGATCCTCACGCTCTTCTACGTGAGCATGGATCAGCTCGCCGCGGAATCCCCCCTCTGGGGCGTCACGATGCAGCGCTCGTTCGGCCTGCCGCTCCTGCTGATCTTGCTCGCCATCGGACTGCGACGCGGTACCACGTCCGCACCGCGCGGGTCGTTCACGGCCATCGCGCCCGTCGGATTGATGGACACGGCGGCGTTCGTCGGCTTCGCCTACGCAACATCGCTCGGCAACCTCAGCGTGGCCGTGGTGCTGTCGAGCCTCTACCCGGTCGTGACGATCCTGCTCGCCCGGATCAAGCTCGACGAGCGCCTGTCGACCGTGCAACGGATCGGCGCGGGCTTCGCATTGCTCGGTGTCGTGGCGATCGTGCTCGGGTGATCGTGGTGCCGCTGCCCCAGACTCGATCATCGGCGCGATGGCCGAATAGGCTTCGCTGATGACGCAACGCCTTCTCAACTCGCCATCCCGAGGCTGGCGTGGGCATCTACCGCTGGCGATCCGGATCATCGCCGGACTGATCTTCATCGGCGCAGGCGTGCTTAAGTTCACGGCGCACGCTGAGGAGGTGCGCTCGTTCGAGCAGTACGGGTTCTCAAACCCCGACCACCTCGTCTACCTCATCG
>CAINDT010000232.1 GCA_903847495.1 uncultured Actinomycetes bacterium | reverse complement strand
CCGTAGTAGCGGCGGGCCTTCTGCTTCTCGCGCAGCTGCAGCAGGTACTCGGACTGCTTGATGCGACCGCGGCCATGCTGGCCCGGCGGGTACGAGCGGCGCTCGACGGCGCACTTCTCGGTCAGGCAGCGCTCGCCCTTGAGGAAGAGCTTGACGCCCTCACGGCGACACTGACGGCACTTGGGATCGGTAACGCGGGCCATTGCTCAGCTGCTCCTAGACGCGGCGCCGCTTGCGGGCGCGGCAGCCGTTGTGGGCCTGCGGGGAGACGTCGCGGACGCCGATGATCTCGAGACCGGCAGCCTGCAGGGAGCGCATGGCGGTCTCGCGACCGGAGCCGGGGCCCTTGAGGAAGACCTCGATCTTCTGAAGACCGTGCTCCATGCCCTCGCGGGCGCAGAGGTCGGCGGTCACCTGCGCGGCGAACGGCGTCGACTTGCGCGAGCCCTTGAAGCCGGCGGCGCCAGCGCTCTTCCACGCCAGGACGTTGCCTTCCTTGTCGGTCAGCGCGACGATCGTGTTGTTGAACGACGTCTTGATGTGCGCCTGGCCAACGGCCACGTTCTTGCGCACCTTGCGGCGCGTGCGGCCGCGAGTGCTGCCACCAGATCGACGAGGAGGTGCCATGAAGCTGGAGAGTCCTTTCCTTAACCCTTGCGGCCGCGCGAGACGGTCTTCTTCGGACCCTTGCGGGTGCGAGCATTGGTCTTCGTGCGCTGACCGCGGACCGGGAGGCCACGGCGATGGCGGATGCCGCGATAGCAGCCGATCTCCATCAGACGCTTGATGTTTGCCGAGCGCTCACGGCGCAGGTCGCCTTCGACCTGGACGTTGGCGTCGATGTAGGCGCGCAGGCGCGCAACTTCCTCGTCCGTCAGATCGCGCACCTTCTGGTGCGACTCGATCCCGAGCTCCTTGCAGATGCTCTGGGCGGTCGAGCGACCGATCCCGTAGATGTACGTCAGACCGATCTCGACGCGCTTCTCCCGAGGGATGTTGACTCCGGCGATGCGTGCCACTGACTACCCCTGACGCTGCTTGTGACGGGGGTTCACGCAGATCACATGGACAATGCCGGAGCGCTTGATCACTCGGCACTTGTCGCACATCGGCTTGACGCTCGGTCGGACCTTCATGAAACCCTCGGGTGTGAATCGGACGGGACTGTGCGCAGGGCAGGCCGAATGGCCGCACCGGTGCGCGGAGGGGCACCGTAGCAGAGCGTTTCGGAAAGGTGCGTCATACCCATCAGATCGGCTGGTTGACGATGGAATCGCCGTGCACGAGGGTCAGGACGCGGGGCCCCTCCTCCGTGATGGCGACGGTGTGCTCGAAGTGGGCGGCAAGGGAGTCATCGACCGTGAAGATCGACCAGCCGTCGTCGTCGATGTGGATCTCGTACGACCCGTCGGTGATCATCGGCTCGATCGCCAGCGTCATGCCAGCCTTGAGTTCCGCGCCCGTGCCGGCCTGGCCGTAGTTCTTGACCTGCGGATCCTCGTGCATGGAGCGTCCGACGCCGTGGCCGACGAGGTCGCGTACCACCGCGAAGCCGTTGGCCTCCACCACGCCCTGCACCGCCGCACCGATATCGCCGAGCCGTCCGCCGACCTGGCAGGCCTCGACGGCCGCGTGCAGCGACGCCTGACAGGTGCGCAGCAGCTGCTTGGTGCGCTCCGGCACGTCGCCGATCGCGATGGTGACGGCGGAGTCGCCGACGAAGCCCTGGCGGGTGACGCCGACGTCGATCGAGAGGATGTCGCCGTCGGCGAGCACCACCTCGTCACTCGGAATGCCGTGCACGATCATCGTGTTCGGTGAGGCGCAGATCGAGCCGGGGAACCCGCGGTAGCCCTTGAACGTCGGGACACCGCCGGAGGCGCGGATGTGCCCCTCGGCGATCTGATCGAGATCGAGCGTCGACATGCCCGGCCGGGCGGACTCCGCAAGCAGCGCCAGCGTCTCGGCGACGATCGTCCCCGCCGCGGCCATGCGGTCGAGGTCGCGAGCGGACTTCCGGTGGATCACGCGGGCAGCGCCGCGTCGATCCGTGCGGCGACCTCGTCCGTCGTGCCGATGCCGTCGATCTCGACCTCGCGCACGCCGGCCCGGCTGTAGTGCTCGCGCACCGGCAGCGTCTGCGCCAGATACACGTTGCGATAGCGATTGCGCACCACGTCGGGCTCGTCGTCCGGGCGCCGGATCAGCGGCAGGCCCTCCTCGTCGTCGACGCCGGGCGTCTGCGGCGGGTCGTAGAGCTCGTGGTACACGCGGCCGTTCTGCGCCGTCAGACGTCCGGAGATGCGCTTGACGACCTCCTCCTCGGAGACGTCGAGCACGAGCACGCAGTCGAGCGGGCTCCCCCGCTCCGCGAGCATCGCGTCGAGCGCGTCGGCCTGGGCGACGTTGCGCGGGAAGCCGTCGAGCAGGAACCCGGTCACGGCGTCGGGCTCGGCCAGGCGATCGCCGAGCATCCGCACGACGAGCTCGTCGGGGACGAGGTCGCCGGCGTCCATGTAGCCCTTGGCCTCGACGCCGAGCGGCGTGCCGCCCTTGACGTTGGCGCGCAGGATGTCGCCCGTCGAGATGTGCGGGATGGCGAGGCGCTCTGCGAGTCGCGGCGCCTGGGTCCCCTTCCCGGCTCCGGGCGGGCCGAAGATGAGGTACGCGCCGGGCACTACTTCAGGAAGCCCTCGTAGTGCCGCATCATCACCTGCGATTCCATCTGGCGCATGGTGTCGAGCGCGACGCCCACGACGATCAGAATCGACGTGCCGCCGAGAGCCTGCGCGACGGCCTGCGAGAAGCCGCCGTACTTGATGAAGATCGTCGGCGCGATCGCGATCGTGCCGAGGAAGAGGGCGCCGGGCAGCGTCAGGCGCGTCATGACGCGATCAAGGTACTGGGCGGTCGGTCGGCCAGGACGGACGCCGGGGATGAACCCGCCGTTCTTCTTGAGGTTCTCGGCCTGCTCCGTCGGATTGAACTGCACCGCGGTGTAGAAGAACGAGAACATCACGATCAGGCCGAACTCGAGGATCAGCGATGCCCACGAGGTCGGTGCGAACCAGTCCGCAAGGAAGTTAAGCGCCGGCACGAGCTGGCCGATCGTCGGCGGCAGGAACAGCACGGCGACGGCGAAGATCACCGGGATCACGCCGGCCATGTTGACGCGCAATGGCATGTAGGTTGAGCCGCCGGTGGTCATCCGCCGCCCGACCATGCGTTTCGCGTATTGGATCGGGATGCGGCGCTGCCCCTCGTTCACGTACACGACGGCGACGATCACCGCCAGCACGATGATCGGCAGGCTGAGGCGCTGGAACGTGCCGGAGTTGGCCCAGGCGCTGACGCCCACCGGCAGGGAGACGAGGATCGACGCGAAGATCAGCAGGGACTGGCCGTTGCCGATGCCGCGCTGGGTGATCAGCTCGCCGATCCACATGAGGACCGTCGTGCCCGCCGTGAGCGTGACGACGATCAGGATGAACGAGCGTGGCGTCAGGCTGGTGAGCGAGTTCGTCCCGCCGAGCACCGAGCCGTTCTTGAACAGGAACACGTAGCCGATCGACTGCAGCAGCGCGAGGATCACCGTGAGGTAGCGCGTGTACTGCGTGATCTTCTTCTGCCCCGCCTCGCCCTCCTTCTGGAGCGCCTCGAGCTTCGGCAGCACCACCGTCATCAGCTGCATGATGATCGACGCCGTGATGTACGGCATGATCCCGAGCGCGAAGAACGACAGGTTCTGCAGCGCCTGACCCGAGAACAGATTCAGGTAGCCGAGGATCGTCGAACCCGCACCGCCGCTGAAGAGATTCTGGATCTCCGCGGTGTTGACGCCGGGCGTCGGCAGCCACGAGCCCGCGCGGTACAGCAGCAGCATCGCAGCCGTGAACAGGATGCGATTGCGGAGCTCCGGGACGCGGAGGGCGTTGGCGACTGCGGCGAGCACGTTCCTAGCCTACCGGTCCTACTCGGACTCGGCCGACGCGGCGCGCTCGATCAGCACGACGGTCCCGCCAGCGGCCTCGATCTTCGCCTTGGCCGAAGCCGAGAAGGCGTGCGCGTGAATCGTGAGCGCATGGCCGAGGTCGCCCTCGCCCAGGATCTTGACCGGATGCTTGACGCGGCTGAGGAGACCGGACTGCACGAGCAGCTCGGGCGTCACGACGGTGCCGGCGGCGAACTTCTCGCCCACCGAGCCGACGTTGACGATCTCCGTCTGCGTGCGGAACGGGCCCATCGGCATCGACTTCTTCATGTGCGGACCGCGGAGCTTGCCGGTGCGCATGTAGAGCGGCATCTGACCGCCCTCGAAGCCGGGGCGCATGTTGTGGCTACCCGAGCGCGACTTCTGACCCTTGTTGCCGCGACCAGCCGTCTTGCCATTGCCGCTGCCGTTGCCGCGGCCCACGCGCTTGCGCGACTTCTGGGCGCCCGGCGCGGGCTTCAGGTTGCTGAGGGTGATGGGCTCGCTCATTTGGCGTCGACCTCCTCGATCTTCAGGAGGTAGCCGACCTGATGCAGCATGCCCTGCAGGCTCGGCGAGTCCTGGTGGACACGCGAGTGGCCGATGCGACGCAGACCGAGCGCGCGCAGCGTGCCGCGATGCTCCTTCTGGACGCCGATCGACGACTTCACCTGGGTGACCTTCACGCTCATGCGGTCACCTCCGCAGCGGCTGCCTCGGCGGCTGCCGCGTCGGCGGTCTTCTTGCGGCTCCCGCCCTGGGGCAGGATCTCGTGGACCTGCTTGCCGCGGAGCGCCGCGACATCCTCCGGGCGGCGGAGGCTGCGCAGGGCGACCTCGGCGGCACGGCAGAGATTGATCGGGTTCGACGTGCCGAGCGACTTCGCCAGCACGTCCTTGAGACCGGCGAGCTCGAGCACCGCGCGGACGCCGGCGCCGGCAATGACGCCGGTACCCTGCGAGGCGGGCTTGAGGAGCACCTTGCCGGCGCCGTAGACGCCGGTGATCTCGTGGGTGATCGTGGTGTGGTGACGCGGGACCGTGAAGAGGTTCTTCTTCGCGTCCTCAATCGCCTTCTGGATCGCGACGGGGACCTCGTTGGCCTTGCCGTAGCCGACACCGACCTGCTCGATCTCGTCACCCACCACGACCAGCGCGGTGAAGCTGAAGCGACGGCCGCCCTTGACGACCTTCGCGACGCGGTTGATCTCGACAACGCGCTCGTGGAGCTCGCGGCCCTGGGCGTCCGTACCTACGCGGCTAGCCATCAGAACTGCAGACCTCCCTCGCGCGCGCCTTCGGCGAGCGCCTTGACACGGCCGTGGTAGAGGTATCCACCACGGTCGAACACGACATTGCTGACACCGGCGGCCTTGGCGCGCTCGGCGATGAGGACGCCCGTGGCCTTGGCCTTGGCCGACTTGTCGCCGTCCTTGACGGCGCGCGAGTCGGCCGCCGCCAGGGTGTGACCCTTGACGTCGTCGATGACCTGGACGTACACGTCCGAGTTCGAGCGGAACACGGCCAGGCGCGGACGCTCGGCAGTACCGGTGATCTTGCCGCGAACGCGCCGATGACGACGATCGCGAGCTTCCTTGGGAGTGAGCTTGCTCATGCGCGCTTACCGACCTTCCGGGCGACATGCTCGCCCGCGTAGCGAATGCCCTTGCCCTTGTACGGCTCCGGCGGACGCAGCTTGCGGATCTCGCTCGCGACCTGGCCGACGCGCTGCTTGTCGATGCCGCGGATGATGATCTGCGTGGGCTGCGGGACCTCGAACTCGATGCCCTCCGGCGCGTCGTACTTGACCGGGTGGGAGTAGCCGAGCGCGAGCTCCAGGTTCTTGCCCTGGGCGGCACAGCGGTAGCCGACGCCCTGGATCTCGAGCTCCTTGACGTACCCGTTCGAGACACCCTCGACCATGTTGGCGAGGAGGCTGCGGGTGAGGCCGTGGAGCGCACGATGGTTCGGGCGATCGGTGGGGCGCTCGATGGTGATCTCGCCGTCGTTGACATTGACCTTCATGTCGGGCGAGATGTTCTGCTCGAGGGTGCCCTTGGGACCGGTGACCGTGACGCGCCCGGGGGCGACGTCGATGGTGACTCCGTCGGGGACGGTGATGATGCGGCGGCCGATGCGACTCATGGCGTTACCAGATGAAGCACAGCACTTCGCCACCGACGCCGCGCTTGGCGGCGTCCGCGGCAGTGCAGATGCCGGTCGAGGTGGACAT